>JBLYYU010000226.1:0-11811 GCA_048550275.1 Polyangiales bacterium | reverse complement strand
TAGCACAGCTGAACATGGTCAAAGTGCCGGCGCTCGCGAGCGCCAATGGTCTCAAACCCGACTCTACCCTCCGCGTGGGACAAAGACTCGAGCTACCCGGCTACAGCGCCACCGCCAAAGCCACGAAGGCTCGAAACACGATCTTGAACGGGCTGGTGACGCTGGAGAGGCCCGCGAACCAGGAGACACTGCGCCTACGCCTCTTCGACAAGGGCGGGAAACCCGACGCGAAGGCGCGACAGCGTTTGGGCCGCTTTCTCCGTGATCGCGAGAGCGATGAAGCGAAACGACCCCACACGCGCCTCATGCGCGTTCTGGCTTACCTGGCGGACCACTTCAATGGCCGTACGATCATCGTGGTCAGCGCCTATCGCTCGGAAGCCAATGGCAGCAGTGGTTCGAGTCGGCATTCCACCGGGGAAGCGGTCGACATCCGCGTAGAGGGCGTGCCGAACGAGGTTCTTCGCGACTACTGCCTCACTTTGAGGAAGATCGGCGTCGGCTACTACCCTCGCAGCAGCTTCGTGCATGTCGACGTGCGCACCAATGCGGTCTACTGGGTCGACTGGTCCCGTCCTGGAGAGCCGCCGCTTTACTTGCCCCCAGGCGAGACACCCGAGAAATACGACGCGGGAGTCTCGAGCGCCGTCTCACCGTCGGGTCTCTAGCTCCCTGGGCTCTTTCCGGTCTGCAGCTCGATGCCGTATTCCTTTAGCCGCCGGTAGAACGTCCGGCGTGCCATCCCGAGCGCGCGAGCGGATTTCGCGCGGTTCCAAGCGTGCGCGTTGAGTGTCTTGAGAATCCGGTCGCGTTCCGCGTCCTTGAACTCGCGGAAATTGCCGCCTTTCCCATCGGGTTGTAGCGCCGGCGGACGCATGGATTCGATCGCAAGGACTTCTGCTTCGATGGTTTCGCCTTCCGCAAACACGGTCGCGTTGATCAGAAGATGCTCGAGCTCGCGAACGTTTCCGGGGAAGTCGTGGGCGCTGAGTCGCTGAAGCGCGTCGCGACTCAGCCGTTTGCGAGGTTCTTCGCGTTCCTCCGCGATGCGCCGAAGGAAGTGGTCGCAGAGCAAGGGAATGTCCGTGGGACGTTCTCGAAGCGGAGGAAGCGCAAGCTCGACGACAGCCAGCCTGTAGTAGAGGTCCTCCCTCAGGGTGCCCTCATCGATGAGCTCCCCGAGTCGACGTTTCGTCGCCGTAACCAGGCGCACGTCGATGACTTTGTCCAGGCTGCCTCCAACGGGCCGAACGCGACGCTCCTGCAGCACTCGGAGCAAATCGAGTTGCATCCGCGCAGGCATGTCGGCGATCTCATCCATGAACAACGTGCCGCCCTCCGCCTGCTGGAAGACGCCCTCCCGTGCGTGGGTCGCTCCGGTGAACGCTCCCGCCACGTGACCAAAAAGCTCGCTTTCGAGAAGCCCTTCGGGAATCGCGCCGCAGTTCAGCGAAACGAAGGGCCCCTCGGCGCGGGCGCTTCCTCGGTGAATGGCCCGGGCTACCAGCTCTTTGCCCGTTCCGCTCTCACCAGAGATGACGACGGGCACTTCGTTGCCGGCGAGACGGTCCAAGAGCGCATAGACCCGTCGCATCCCCTCGCTCGTGCCGACAAGGCCCCATCGCTCGCCTTCGGACGCGGACGAGCGAATTGCTGCGATCTCGAGGCGGGTTCGCTGCAAGGCTTCGGTTTGCCCGTGGAGCCGCTGCTCGAGGCGCTCGTTGGCTTCGCGCAGCGCCGCATTCGCGAGCTCGAGGTCGCGCTTCTGCTCTTCGACGCGTTCGAAGAGGTGTGAAGTTTCGATCGCGATGGCGGCTTGGTCTGCGTACGCCCGGAGCAGCGTGAGATCGGTTCCCGAGAAGCGCCCGCTCGCGCTCCTGTGTTCCAGATAGAGCACGCCCCAGGTGCGGCCACGCGTTTCGATTGGAAGACAGGCGACGGACTTCAGCATGAGTTGATGGACCGACATGTAGTCCTGGACTCGAGCGTCATGCGCTGCGTCGACCGTCACCACGGGGTCGCCGTCGATCAGCACCGTTTCCGCGATCGAACGACTGAAGGCCGCTGTCTCCTCGCCAAGCTGGCTCTCGGCGCCACGAATCGTCTTCGCTTCCAGTGCTCCGTTTTCGTCGACCAAGAGCACGAATCCGCGCTCCGCACCGCTGAGCGAAATCGCACCGTCTGTGATTAGCGAGAGAAGCTTGGGGAGATCACGTTCGCTCGTGAGGCGCCGCAAGTTGCCCAGAAGCGGGCCCAAAGCGTTCTTCGAGGAGGATGGGGTTCTGCTCTTGGTCCGTTTGGATCGTGTTCGCGCGGCCTGCCGTTTTGCGTCAGACCAAAACCCGGCGCGAAGAGGCGGCGGCAGGGAAGTGGCCATGTCGTCCCAAATCTCGACCGCGCGCACCGCCGCGCTCCGAGCCTCTTGCTCCGCTCCCCGCAAGGCATGTAGCTCACTCGAGTCGGCCCACGCCTCCGCACAGACACGCGCTGCTCCTTCGGTCTGGGCGCGTTCGATTGCGAGCCGCAGGGCTGCTTGGGGATCTTCGGAGGACAGACGTGCCCGAATTGCGTCGACGGCGAGCTCCTGCAGCGAGCTGGTCGATTTCGCCGCGGCCAATTGCTCCTGCACCTCCTCGAGACGTCCGAGCTCGAGGCTCGCACGAGCCGCTAGGAGCCTTGTGTAGACCCGAGTGTCCGAAGCTTCAGCGGCAGCGAGAGCGTGCCGGCGCGCTGATTCCCAATCGCCGCGGGAAGCGGCGACGCGGGCGCGAACCATCGGGCAGGCGCCCTTTTCGTCCCCGAAGTCTGAGATCAGCGTCAGGGCTGCGTCTTCGTTGCCGCAAAAGGCCTGAAGCTCTGCCCGGGTGCGCTGGCGCTGAGGAGCGACCTCTGGCGTCTCCTCGGCATCCCAGAGCAGCTGGAACGCCTTGCCGAGCTCTCCACGCTCTACTCGCTCCCAAACCGCCTCGACCAGCTCATCGAGGCGCACATAGGCACAACCTGACACACGGTCAGTCTAGCGGATTATGGCTACGCGCCCAGGTCGATGATCACGATGCCCCGATCGGTCTCGTCTTCGAGCTCAGGTGCCGTCGACCCCTCGGGCATCGGCACCGGCAGCTGGAGCTGAGGAATCTGGTGCTTCGCCTGCTCTTCTTGCTCACGCTGACGAATTTGGTCGATGATGAAGCCTGGAAGCATTTGTTCCTCTGTCTTTAACGTAGGTCAATCTACGCCTGCCACCAACATAATAACTCCTTCTCCCGTGACAACGCCTGTGCCACAACTCTGTGGCAGATGACCGTTTTGTCGCGAAAAACCCATGATCTTCGAGGCTTGAGCCGGTGAGTCCAGATCGCGCTCCGCCACCGGATGCCAGGGATCTCCTGCGGAAATACGATTTGCAGCCCAAGCGGTCGTTTTCCCAGAATTTCCTGATCCAGCCGGGCGCCATCGATCAGATCGCCGACGCCGCCGTCGGCATGGGCAAACAGCTCGTTGAGCTCGGTCCGGGGTTGGGCGCCCTGACCTACGCACTCTTGCAGCGAGGAGCGTCCGTGTTGGCGGTCGAGCTCGATCGGGAGATGGTCTCGGTCCTCGAAACAGAGCTCGCTGATGAGCCGAACCTCAGCATACGTTGCGGGGACGCGGCAGATGTTGATTTGGCCGCGTATTCGAAGGTTTGCGGTTCGAAGCTCGTCGTTACGGGAAACCTCCCGTACCAGGCGACCGGCGCGATCATTCGGGCGGTGGTCGCGCAGCACGCTGTGCTCGAGGGCGCAGTGTTGATGGTGCAGAAGGAAGTGCGCGACCGGCTCATCGCAAACCCCAGCACGAAAGAATACGGAGCCCTGACGGTTTTCACGCGGGCGGTCTTTGAAGTCGAGACCGTGTGCCGTCTGCGGCCCGGCTCGTTCTACCCGGCGCCCAAGGTCGACAGCGCCGTGGTGCGTTTCACCCCTCTCCGGCAGCCGATCGCCGAAGAGACCGAGTCCTTCCGCGCTGTGGTCCGCTCGGCATTCCAGATGCGACGAAAGACTCTCCGCAACGCCCTCCGAGCCCTAGGCGATGTGGATCGTGCGGCGCGGGCGCTCGAACAGGCTGGGATCGATCCGGGGCGTCGCGGCGAGACGCTGTCGATCGAGGAATTCGCGTGCCTGGCCCGCGAATGGGACGCGGCCGATTGAGCCGCGGCGCCCATATTGGCGGGGTCGCGACGGGGCGGTTATCGTGCGCCGTCATGTCGAGAAGTGCATTGTTTTGCCTGGTGCTGGTCGTGCTGTCCGCCTGCGCCCCGAAGAAGGTGGAGAGCCCTCTCGAAAAGGCGCCACCGTCTGAAATCGCGCGGGCGCGGAGCTTGGCATCGGACGGCGACATTCGCGGGGCGCAGAACGCGTACGAGGCCTTCATCGTCGCGAATCAGGCGAGCGTCGAGGCCGACCTCGCCCGTCTGGAGCTGGGAGTTCTGAGCTCGGACATCGGGCGGTGTCAGAGCGCGATTCCTCATTTCGAGCAGGCGACTCAGAGCCCCGATCGGGCGATTGCGCTTCAAGCAGCGCTCCATCTCGGGTCCTGCCAGTTGCAGCTCGGGGATCCGGAGCGAGCGCTCGAGACGATCGAGCCCCTTGCCGGTGAGCCTTTCTCGGCTGAGGAGCAAGCGCTTCTCTGGGACACGACGGTGATCGCGGCCGAGCAGTCTACCAACGCTTCGCTCGGGCTGCGCATCCTCGACACGCTCTTCGAAAGAAGCGCTCCCGCCCCAGACCCTCAACGCGCGGACGCCGCCGTTGCGCTCCTGGTCGAGAAGCTCACGATCGAAGACGCGAGCGAAATCGTCAACGAGCTCTGGTCTGGCGCCCTCCCCCAAACGAGCGTGGCCACGCGTTTGCTCCGCCACGGGATCGACACTCAGGACGCAGACCTGGTGGTACGCAGCGCGGACTTGCTTCGCACGAGCAACTTCGCAACGAATCCGGAGGTCGCGATTCTGATCGCGCGTGCCGATGAGTTCCTGCACGGCAATCCGTACGTCGTGGGCGCCCTTCTGCCCTTGAGTGGTCGCGGCCGTGAGGTCGGACGGCAGCTCCTTCAGGGCATGCAGCTCGCGGCGCTCGACGAGGGCGGACCCGAAATCGCCGTGGAAGATACGGGCGGCAGCGCGGAGCAAGCCAGCGAAGCCGTCGAGTCACTCATCGGCAATCAGCGCGTGGTCGCCGTACTCGGCCCGGTAAGCAGCCGCACGACCGAATCCGCGGCGAAATCAACCGGTCGCGCCGGTGTCCCCCTGCTCAGCTTTTCGGCAAACGACAGCGTGACCAGCGCGGGAGATCAGGTCTTCCGTTTCTTCACCAGCCCAAGGGACGAGCTCGCGGCGCTGGTTGGCAAAGCCCGGGCGCGCGGCCTGTCGCGTTTCGTCATCCTCTACCCGGACCACGGCTACGGCCGAACGATGGAGCGTCTCTTCGATCAGGAAGTCGCCGCTGCGGGAGGCGTCTATTGCGAGGGCGTCGCGTATCCTCCGGGCACCAAGTCGTTCGTCGACTACGTCCAAACCGTCCTCGAGACGAGTTGCGACGTGGTCCTGCTTGCCGACGTCGCCGATCAGGTCGCGTTGATCGCACCGACGTTCGCGGCGGAAGGCGCTTGGAGCCTGGGTGGCGGCGCCCTGCCGGAACACGCCGAGCGTGAGGTCCACTTCCTTTTGCCGAGCCCGAGCTGGTCGCCGAAGCTACTCCGCCGTGCACAGCGCTATCTTCAAGGCGCGCTCATCGCACTGCCGTATTACGGGGGGTCCGAGCTCGAGCAGAACGAACGATTCCGGACCGCATACGAAACCAGGTACGGTAAGGCCCCGCAGACCTTCGCGGCCTACGGCTACGACGCGTATCGGCTGATCTCATCCACGCTGCGACTCGGGAACCAGACCCGAGAGGCTCTGACCGAGGCGTTGCGAGCCGGCGCGACGGTGGAGCCGGTCACGTCGGTGGGCTCGTTTTCTTCGGAGCGAACGCCCGCCAAGCCGCCGCGCGTATTTCGGGTTCGCGGCTCGCTTCTCGAGTTGGCTGACTGACTGACGATCAGGACAGCAAGAGCCAAAGGCCCAAGAGCAGAGCACCGAGGAGGAACAGCCCTGCGAGCAGCTTGCCGCCACGGTTTTCGCGAATTGGAAGCTCCGAAGGGAAGCTGCTTTCAAGTTTTGGAAGTGGCGACGGAATGACGTCGGCGGGCTCGTCTGGCGCATCGGCGATGGCCCGGTCGATCTCCGCAGTGGTCGCCCGTGACCAGCGTTCGACATCGGGATCGAGCCCAAACGCCTGAAGCATGCCCTCGGTCAGGTCGATGCTGCTTCCGAATCGCTCTTGCTTGTCCTTGCGAAGGCCTTTGCTCACGACGCGGTCGAACGCCCATGGGTAGTCGGAGTTGGCGATGCTGACGGGAGGCGGTTCGTACGAGATGAGCTTCTGAAGGATCTCGGCGATCTGATCGCCGTCGAACGCGACCTCAGCTGTGGCGAGCTCATACATGATCGCCGCCAGCGCGAACACGTCGGTTCGCGGATCGATATCCGCTCTGCCCATCGCCTGCTCCGGCGACATGTAGTACGGGGAGCCCAAGGTAGTTCCGAGCATCGTCAACTTGGGTCCGGTTTCGACTTGGAGCTTGACTGAGCCGAAATCCAGAATGCGAACATCGTCGCCCGTCTCTCCGGAACAGACGAAAATGTTGTCCGGCTTGAGGTCCCGGTGAATCACGCCGTCCGCATGTGCATGTTGGAGCGCGAGTGCGATCTGACAGACCAGCCGAATCACACGCGCCGGCGGCATTGGAGCGTCTCGCGTGAGAATGAGGCTCAGCTCCTCGCCCTCGAGGAATTCCATCGCGATGTATTCCGCGCGATCGTTCGTTTCACCGAAGTCGTAGACGTCGATGATGTGCGGATGGTCGAACGCCTTCGCAGTATCGTACTCACGGCGAAATCGCGCTGCGGCGACCTTGTCCCGGGCGACCTTGGGGTGGAGAACCTTGATAGCTACGCGTTCCTCGGTTTCCTTGTTGAGCGCTTCGTAGACGGCGCCCATCGAGCCATCGGCAACGTGCGCGCCCACCGCATACGCACCGAATCGCTGGCCTGTCCGGTTCCCCATGGCCGCACTATGCTAGCGAAAGCGCCCGCGACGCACCAACTCTAACGCAGCCCCTTCAATCGACCGGCTCCGGCAGCCCTTCCATCGCGAGCAATCGGTCGACGCCTTCGTCATTGTAGCTGACCAGATTCTCCGCGTGGAGCGCGCGCACGACCCGGACGATGCCGGCGAGACGCTTCGCCTGACTGATTCGGTCGCGGGTCTCCTCTTCGACGTCGGCGCGGGTCTTGACGTTGGCAGGTAGAATCTCGGTGACGACGATGGCGTGCCACCCGTAGGATGTCTCGACTAAATTATTCACGAGTCCCACAGATTTTGCTCCGAAGAGCGCGTCGAGATAGGGTTTTTCGAGGCCAGCGTTCTTCGGCACTTCGGGCAGATCCTCTGCGAGGATTTCGAGCTCGCCTTCCTCCGTTTCCCGGTTTTCGTAGCGCTCAAAGACTTCGCGAGGGGCGCTCGCCCTTTGAAGCTCACGGTGAATCGACGTCGCCAAGGCCTTCCCCTCCGGTCCCGAGTCTTTGACGACGATGTGCCAGGATTTTCGGAGCTCTGGGATCCGGTACTTGTCCAGGTACCGCTCATAGTCCTCCTGGAGCTCCTCCGCCGTAACTCCCTCTGGCGTGGCGTCTGCCTCCATGTCGCGGAGCATCGAGCGGACCATGCGCCTCTCGACCGCCCGCTCACCCTCTTCCGTCATCATGAGCCCGAGGCGCTCGCCCTCGCGCGCCAGGACCGACTCGTCGACCAACTTCTGGACTGCTTCGTCCCCGCTCAGGCCTTCGGCCAGCATGAGGGCTTCGACTTCGGCGGCTCCTATTGAGGTCCCCGCGACGCGCGCAACGACGTTCTGAACCCGTGCGCTGTCCTCGGAAGCGCCGTGTGGCGCGTCCGAGCTACGCTGACACCCCCCAAACACGAGAGCGCCATTGGCGAGAGCGAAAGCGATCAGGATCCGCATCGGGCTCAGCCGTTCCTCTTTCTCGCCGTTCTAGCTGGCGCTCTCGCCACGGCTCCGGAGACGAGCCTGAATCGGCAAGGCCTCAATGCGGAATCGGTTCCAAACCGACTGGCCTTCTTCTCGCGCTCGAAGCTCGTCGATTTTGGCCACGGCTGCCGTGCTCCCCTTTTCTGCGATCTGATCGAGCGCCATGAGGGCGGAAAGTCGGACGCCGAGATCATCGCTGCCGAGCTGCGCAACGAGAGCATCGATCGCGCCGCCGGAAGTGCTCGCGTAGCGTCCCAGCATGTAGGTACCCTTTCGAGCCGTGCGGTTGTCTACGTTGCCAGCTTTCTGCACCCAGCACTCGACGTTGGTGTCACACTCCGCTGCTAGATCGAGCAACGGCTTGCGCTCCAGGAACTTCTCTTGGTAGCCGCCCGCTTCGGAAGTCTTCTCGCTCGCCACCAGTGCGGAGAGCTGCGCAGCTTCCGCCTTGTTCGCCAGCAGAGCGTAGTTCTGCACCGCCAGAAGTCGAAGCTCCGGGTTGGCCCGCTTGTCGGCCGCCTGATCGTAGATGAATGGCATGAGGTCAGCGTCGTACGTGTGAGCGATTGCCGCGAGCAGCTGTCCGCGCATCGCGATGCCCTCGTACTCCTTGGGAAGCTCGCCGTACACCTTCTTCAAAGTCGAGCGCACGCGCTCCTTTTGGCCTTCCGGCACATCGACTCGAACCAGCGCGATCGCTGCGTTCAGCTTGCGCGGCGTATCCGTGGACGCAGCCTCGCGCAGCAGAGGCGCGAGCGCCTCGGAGAACCCGAGTGCCCCGAGCGCAAAGCTCGCCTCTCCGCCAGTGACTTGCCGGACGGTCATCTTGTTCGCCAGGTCCGGTCGCCTCGCCTTGATCGCGTTGATGTAGTGCTTGGCAATCGCGTTGGCCGTAGCGTCCTCGCCCGAAAGCACTTTCAGGAGCGGCTTGAGCGAGGGGCGTCCGATGAGGATCAGCGCCTCTGCAGCAACGTCATTCATTCGCAGGTCGGGCCGATTCGGCGCGAACAGAAACAGACACTTGATCAGGGATGGGATCGCAGCGGCGTCGCGCAACTCCCCGAGCTGTTGAGCTGCCAATCGGTTGATGATGAAGTTCTGCTTCTCGTCTTGCTTGGTTGCGATTCGAGTCAGAATCTCGGTGGCGCCCCGATCGTTGAGAGAACCGAGCGCTCGGATCATCGCGATGCGCATCTTGTTGTCTTCCGGCCGGGCATCCGTGATTCGTTCCAGAGACTTCGCAAGCGCCTGGATCACTTCCGGGCGTTCGGCGGGAGGCACGTCCATGCTTTGAATGGTCTGCGCCGCGCGAATCGCATGGTCCTCCGAGACCTCCGTGCGCCAGTTCAGGCCTTCGACCAAAGCCGGCAGGCTTCGGGGATCTTGCATTTCGTTCAGTAGACTCAAGATCGCAAGGCCGTTGATCCGGTCCTCCGGGTAGTCGAGGTATGCTTGCGTGAGGGGGCCGACGATCACGTCGGCGACTGCCACCACGTCGGCGTTACTTCGATCGCCGCCGCTCGCAGCGAGCGTCCCCGTGTAGATCTGTTTGAGGTTGAAGATCGCGTTTTCGCGCCGCACCGGATCGGAAAGCTCGCTAGCCTGTCCTTCCGGATCGTCTTCCGCGGCATGACAACCCAATCCGAGCGCTGCAATCAAAACTGCAACCGCCCATCCCCTGTGGCGCACAATCATTCCAAACCTCCCCACGCGACCCGTTTCCCCATTTGTTCCAAAGGCTTACGGGTCAGACAAATGATAGCGACCGGGGTTCGAGGCTGTCAAACCTTCTTCAACCACCCTGAGCGGGCCGGAGCTGCCACTTGAGGTCCGCCCTGCCTCGGGCCCCCGTGAAGCGCAGAACCACGAATTCCGCGCCCTCCGGGATGGTCTTCCGGCCGGCCGGGTCCACCGCCGGGAAGGTGAGGCGAAAGGTCTGCCGGTAGGGGTTCACCTGGGGGAAATAGACCCGATCGACCGCAGTCGGGCGTCTCACCCGCTCCATGAGCACTGGCACCGTCTGGTTACCCTCGGGGTCGATGAGCAGGACGCGCCAGGCCGAGGTCTTCCCGGCGAGGTTCGACTCCTTGAAGTCCATCCCGGACAGGGTGACGAAAAACCGGTGCTCCTGGCGAGAGCTCGCCAGGCTCGCCTGAAGCATCTGGTCCCGGGCCTCAGGGGCGAGGCTGTAGTCGTAAGCGTACCGAACCACGTACGCCCAGCGAAACTCCCAGGACTCGAATGTCGCCGAGACGAAGATCTCATGGGCGAGCTCTTTCCACGCGAATGATTCGCGATCGCGGGTCCAGGCTTCCCAGACCCGAGTGTACGACTCGGGGGTGAATGTTCGCGCACCGGGTTGCAGGGTGATCGGCTGTTGCTTGCAGCCCGATGACCCGAGGACAGCGACGAGGGCGACGAGGAGACCGACCGGAGGACACCGCATCAAGCGTCCCCCATGAAGTCGGTTCGGTCGTACAGGGTGCTGAAGGCCACACCCGCATCACGAATCGCCGCCGCGCCACCTTCGAGCCGGTCGACCACTGCAATGACGGCGGCGACCTCGAAGCCGGCTTCGCGAACGGCCTGGACCGCGCGGAGCGTCGAGCCCCCGGTGGTGACCGTATCTTCGACAATGACGAGCTTCGCGTTCGGGCCGAGGTGGTCGGCCCCTTCGAGGAGCTTGCGGGTGCCATGCGCCTTTCCGGACTTGCGGATGTACACGGCATCAATCGGATCGCCGGCCGCCCAGGAGGCACTGGCCACCGCGGACGCCAACGGGCAGCCGCCGAGCTCGACACCGGCGACCGCGGAGACCGAATCGAGTAGCTCTCGGATTCGTTCGAGCAGAGCGCGTCCCACGAGATCGTGTCCTTCGGCCAGCAGCACGGCAGGCTTGCAATCGATGAAGAAGTCGCTCTCCTTGCCGGAGCTCAAGACGAAATGGCCGCGGCGAAAACCGCGGTCTCGGAGAAGGTCGAGCAGTCGATCCACGGGGGTGTTCCACCACGTCCGGGCCGCTCGCGCAACCGCGAATTGCGCCGGAGCGCAGGCCCGGCAGCGTTGCCGGAGGCTTCGTGGTAGGGTCCCGCGCCCCAGGGTTGAGCTCAGAGGATACGTTGCCGAAAACCGATGCCCCGCTTCGCGGGATGGATGACTTGCTCGTGCTGTTCCACGACGCGGAGAAACCGCGGGACCGTTGGCGCGTGGGCACCGAAGCCGAGCGGATCGCAGTGCGAAAGGCCGACGGCGCCCACCTGCCCTACGACGGCCCGGTGAGTGTGGTCGCGATCTTCGAGCAGCTCATCGAGGAGCATGGTTGGGAGCCGATCCGCGAGTCCGACGCCGGGCCGATCATCGCCCTGCGGCGGGCCGACGCCTCGGTGACGCTGGAGCCCGGGTCGCAGATCGAGCTCTCGGGCGCGCCCTACCGAACGATTCACGACGGCAAGACGGAATCCGACGCGCACTGGGCGGACTTGCAACCGGTCATCGACGACCTCGGGCTCGTTTGGCTTGGGGTCGGTTGCCATCCATTCGCCTCGGTCGACGAGCTCGGCTGGGTTCCAAAGATGCGCTACGACGTGATGCGCGAGTACATGCTCACGCGCGGCACGATGGCGGGCGACATGATGACCAAGACCTGCACCGTGCAGGCCAACCTCGACTACGCCTCCGAAG
>JBLYYU010000225.1:0-3544 GCA_048550275.1 Polyangiales bacterium | reverse complement strand
GACACCGCCGAGCCGACGATGCAGATCGTGTTCCGATTGAGGGCCTTCTTCGTCGCAGCAACATCGGCGCGGTAGTCCGGCCCAACGGGGACCTTGACGAGACGGAGGCCGAAGTACTGTGCGGCTTTATCGAAAGCGGCGTGCGCGGTGGTGGGGACGACGAGCTCCGGGGAGGTGATTCCCTTGGTGTCGCGCGCCCAATCGCGATAGCTGCGCATCGCGAGCAAGATGCCTTCGGTCCCACCGCTCGCGACCGAGCCGCAGACTCGCGCATCAGAGGCCTCCTCGGCGCCGAGCATCCTGGCCGTCATCGAGACGATTTCGGCTTCGTACTTCGCGATGCTTGGCCAGAGATCGGAGTGTAGTGGGTTCGTCTGCGATGTGATCGCGTAGGCCTCGTTTAGAAACGCGATGTGATCTCGATCGCCGTGATAGACGGCGCCGGAGACGTATCCGTCTTTCCAGCGGTCGGATTCCTGAGCATCGAGTGCTCGGAGCGCTCCCAGGATTTCCTCTCTGGGCTTCCCTTGCTCCGGCAGGCGGACAAAGGCTTCGACCTTGCCCTGGTAGGGCTTCGCCGACTTACGAAGCTCCTTCATGATCGGTGCGTACTCCGCGTCCAGCCGGTCTCGAACCGCGGGAAATCGCTTGGCGAAGCGATAGATGCGCGCGACCAAGGGCTCGAGCGGGCCGAGCTTCAGGTTCGCAATGTCCTTGATGTCCATCTGCCTTCCGTACCGCAGCGTCGTTGGCTTCGCCAGGCCCGCCCCGGAGCTATCCGTTGAGCCGGCTGTACATGGCGGCGTTGTGCTTGTGGATTTCGAGGAACGCCTTGAATAGCTCGTCGTAGATCGCTCGGTTGCTGGCGTCGGGCATGTAGCGCTTCTGGACCGGGACCCGCGAGGGGATGTCCTCGACAGCGAGCTTGCCGAGCCCAACTGCGGCAACGAACGCTGCGCCCCGGACGTTGGCGGAGAGCGGATCGGCGACCCGGTCGATCGGGCGGTCCAGCACGTCTGCGAATATCTGACACCAGAGCTCGGACTTCGCTCCGCCGCCGATGAACCGGATCGCTTTGAACGGCTGGCCGATGAACGACTCGACTCCGCCCATCAGCCAGCGGGTGTTGTATGCGACACCTTCCATCACGGCGCGGATCATGTGGGCACGCGTCGTTCTCAGGGAGACGTTCAGAAAACCGGCGCGTAGATTGTGGTCGGCGACCGGGGTGTGCTCGCCGTAGAGCCAGGGTGTGAAAATGACCTTATCGCTGCCGGCTGGTGCGCCGGCCGCGAGCTCGTTGAAGCGATCGAATACGTCCTCGGGCGGCGACCCAGGGTCGAGGGCGTCGTCGGAGCAGAACACGTTGTCGCGCAGCCAGGTCATGCAGGCGCCGGCCGTCTCTTGTTCGTTTCCGATGAAGTACCGGCCGGGAAGGGCGGACGGAAGCGAGGCCATGTTGTGCACGAGGTCGGTCTTCTTGTACGGCACATGGCAGGTCAGCCAGGACGAAGTCCCGACGTAGAGGTGTCCCTCGAAGTCGCCGACCGCGCCGGAGCCCACGGCAGCTGCGGGTACGTCCGGTGTTCCTCCGACGACCTTGGTGTCCTCGTTGAGCCCGAGCTCCGCCGCCGCCTTCGCCGTGAGGGTTCCGATCACATCGACAGCGCGGGTCAGCTCCGGAAGCTTCTCCCGAGGAATCGTCGTCATCTTGAGCAACTTCTCGTCGTAGTCGATGTTGTCGATGTCGCGATTGTTGGTCACCCAGTGAAGGGCGATCGAATCGACCGATGCCTTGAACTCGCCGGTGAGCCGGAGGTTCAAATAGTCCTTTGGCTCCATGAACTTGTACGCGGCTTCGTAGATCTCGGGACGCTCGTGTCGAAGAAACAGGATGTGCGCTACGGGCTCCTTGCCCGCGAGGCTCGGAACGCCGCCGGTCTTCCGGAGCCAGGCCTCGAGCTTGAGTGCGCCGTATCCCTGGATCTTGATCAGACCACCGGCTACTTCGGGGATGTACTTCGCGCCGCGTGAATCCAGCCAGATCATCGCTTTGCAGAGCGCGTTGCCAGCCTGGTCCACGGGGACGGTGCCCGCCCATTGTGAGGTCACCGCCACGGCGATAATCCGATCTCTCGGAACCAGCTCGCGATCCGTGATCCGCCGCGTGGCGGTCGTGATCGCGCGCCACCAGTCGTCCGGATCCTGCTCGGCGCCACCGCCATCGCTCAGAAGTAGCTCGGTGGACTCGACCTCCGAGGCCAAGACTTCGCCCTCGGTCGTGACGAGCGCAACCTTCGGGCCGCTGGTGCCTAGGTCAATCGCGAGAATACATTCGGGCTGCATGGCGCGCGAGTGTACCCGGTCTCGGCTCCGCGGACCACGGTCGTCGCTGCAGGAAGCGCGGAAGGCCCCGAAAGTCTCCTCCCGAAAACGAGGCCGAGCTCAGAAGTCGTACTCCTCGTTCTCCGGGTCGAAATCCTTGTCCGTCAGGCCCGCGTCGAGCTTCAAGACCGGGTAGTCGTACGACTCGTAAACGCGGCCCTTGTGATCCCATGACACCTCTTGGAGGGGGATCAGCGAGGTCTTGCCGACCAAATATTGGAGACGGCTTCCGTAGTGATGCGGCACGAAGATCTCGTCGCCCTCGTCGATGGACCCCGGCGACCTGATGTCATTGTAGTGAAGGATGACGTACATGGTTTGTCCGACCCGTTTGGCGAACTTCCAAAGGTTTCCATCTTCGTCCTCGCGGACTTTGATCACATCGCCCGTGCTCGGGAACTTCGCCTCGACTTTCCAGACCGGCTCACCGAGAAAGACACCGCCGTCGGACACGGTGTATGCAGCCTCTCCGCGCGCCTTCGCCTTGCGATAGATGTGCCCCATGATCTCGATCTGCTTCAGCAGACCAAAGGTCTGAATCGGCTGATGGCTTCCCTTCATCGCGGCGCGGCCGCGGGGGTTCAGGTTCACGGTGATGTCGGGAAAGGAGCCTTTGTGCGCCTTGAGCTCGTTGTCGTTCTCGCCACGGACGAACAGAACCTCTTGGCCTTCGCTTGGCGTGATGTACTTCATGTACACCTTGAACGGCTTCTTGAATTTGAAGTTGACCTTCGAGGTCTCGAGCTCGTCGCCGATCAGCTCGCGAATGACGAACTGGCCCGTGTAGCTGTCGACCGCCTTGATCTTCGCGAGTGATTTAGCGAAGAGCGCTTCAACGCTTGGCGCCTGCGCCTCGACTGGAACCGCAAGCTGAGCGCTCAGCAAAGACGCGAAGAGGAGGGATAGGGTTGTAGGGAATTTCGTCGAGCGCATCGTCATGCCTCCATTCGGTCTCGTTCGGTGATGATCATTGGGGACTCTCTCAGCAGCAGGACGGCTGCGAGACAAAACAGCGAGAGAACCGCGAAGCTGATCATGAAGGTCGGAAGGTAGCGGTTGCTCTCTACGCTCATGCCGGCGACGAAGATCAAACCGGTGATCTGTCCGACCCAGAGGAGCATGCCCTGCGAGGTCGATTCCGGTGCCGGGTGGCTGACCT
>JBLYYU010000224.1:0-4980 GCA_048550275.1 Polyangiales bacterium | reverse complement strand
TCTCGATGCGAGCAAGCCGTTCGCCCGTAGCAGCGGCCCCAAAAGGCGCGCTCGAAAGCACGAGATAGCCGCATAGGACGACCAACGAGCCCAGCACCGCCAAGCCGATCAAGATTTTGCGCCACGGCATCGTGTCTCCGTTCCAGAAATACACGAGTCGGGTCGTCGCGTCGACGCCACGTTCCCTCCCCGAAAACCCCCGCGACGCCATGCGCCTCATCCACGACGTCCACAAATCATTCTTCGACCGCGCAGCCGGCCCCAACACCCGTTGTCCAGATATCCGTGAGTCCGCTAGGGCAGGGCGTCGCTGTCCAGAGATCCGGCACTTCGTGCCGACTGTTCTCCGGCCACAAATCTGGCAATGCTGACTGCGTGACTCGCCAGTACTCCACCGAGCCCGCGGACGCCGAGGATTTCACCAGGCGCTTTGATCGCTTCTACAGCTCGTTCGCCCCGGCCTACGACGTCTTGGTCAAGCTCGGTCCCGTTTGGAAGAGCTGGCTCGCTCACGCGTTGCCGCACATTCGCGGGCCGCGCGTTCTCGAGGTCTCATGTGGGACTGGCTACTTGCTCATCCAGTACGCCGACCAGGTGCAGGCGAGCGCAATCGACCTCAACGCGAAGATGGTCGAGGTCACCACCAAGAACCTGAGTCAGGCAGGACTCTGGGCGGACGTGCGGCAAGCCGATGTCGAAGCCTTGCCCTACGCCGACGAGACCTTCGACACAGTGCTCAACACGATGTCCTTCTCCGGGTATCCAGATGGCCAGACCGCGCTAGCTGAGATGAGCCGTGTTCTCAGGCCGGGCGGTCGTCTCGTGTTGATCGACGTAGGCTATCCCGATGACGAGAACAAGGTAGGAACCCTGCTCACGGATCTCTGGCGATGGAGTGGCGACCTAATCCGAGACATGGATACGCTCTTGCGGGAAGCCGGCTTCGACTATCGGAAGCAATCGATCGGCGGTTTCGGAAGCGTTCACCTCCACATCGCCACAAAGCCAAACTGACACACACCGGCTCGGACGCTGCTGGTGGCTGTTGACGACCGGGGTTACTGCCCCAGGAGGAAGAGGAGGTGAGGGAATTCAGCGGTCAAGTAGCGCTCAGCTCGCGTTGCGGTCGGCTCGTGGTCGCGACGACGGTTCTCGGCTCGGCAATCACCATGCTGACAGGCACGGTCGTCGCGGTGGCGTTGCCTGCCATCGCGACTGATCTCGGTGCGACGTCGGCTCAGCAGCAGTGGGTCGTCAACGCATTCCTTCTCTCGCTCGCGTCGCTCATCTTGGTGGGAGGCTCGCTCGGGGATCGCTTCGGGCGCTTGCGCATCTATCGTTTCGGCGTCGTCTGGTTTGCCGCGGCTTCGCTCGTTTGTGCGGTCGCGCCGGACATCGACGCACTCATCGCCGCGAGGTTGCTGCAAGGAGTCGGTGCGGCGCTGCTGGTTCCCGGAAGCCTGGCGATCATTCAGGCGACGCTGAGGGCCGAGGACACGGGTCGGGGCGTCGGCCTTTGGTCGGGCCTCAGCGGGATCGCGGCAGCGGTTGGGCCGCTACTCGGTGGGCTGCTCGTCGCGCTTTCGTGGCGGTGGGTCTTCGTGATCAACATCCCGGTGGCGCTGCTCGTGCTGTTGTTGAGCACACGGGTCCCAGAATCGAAAGACCCGACCGCAAAGGATGTCGACATCGACGTCGTCGGTGCGGTCCTCACGGCCACCACCCTCGGCGGGCTCTCCTACGCGCTGATAGGCGCGGGTGGACGCTTCGGCGCGGTCGAAATGGTTTGCCTCGCAGTGGCCGTGCTCGCGGCAACGGCACTCGCGATCTACGAGCCTCGTCGAGAGCATGCGATGCTTCCGCTCGACTTGTTCTCGAATCGCGGGTTCGCGACGGCGAACGCGATCACCTTCTTGATCTACGGGGGGCTGGGTCTCGTGTTCTTCCTCTTGCAGATCCAGCTCCAGGTTGCCGCGGGGTGGTCGCCGATCAGGGCAGGTGTGGCACTGCTCCCCGTCACGCTCATCATGCTGGTACTCTCGGCACGTGCTGGTGCGATCGCTCAGCGAATCGGGCCACGATGGCCGCTCACGGCGGGACCACTCACGATGGCAGCGGGCATGGTCTTGCTGAGCCGCATCGATCGAGAGGCGACCTATCTACAGGATGTCTTGCCAGCTGTTACCGTCTTTGGCCTCGGCCTCGCCGCTTCGGTCGCACCCGTCACCTCCGCGGCGCTTGGCAGTGTGCCACCCACGCGTTCGGGCGCCGCTTCGGGGACCAACAACGCCGTGTCCCGAACCGGCCAACTCCTCGCGGTTGCGGCCATCCCGCCGGCCGTCGGCCTCTCGGGAGACGCGCTCAGCCAGCCTGAGGTTCTGACCGTTGGATTCCGTACGGCCATGCTCGCTGCGGCGGCGCTCGTCGGATTGGGTGGGCTGACCTCCGCGGTCTTTCTCCGGTCGCAGGACAAGCCGGAGGCAGCCTTGCGCAAGCCGCGGTACGCGTGCCAGGTGGACGGCACGCAAGTCGGGGTCGCTGACTTGCGGCAGGTAGAGAAGCCTCGATCGGCATGAGCGGTCCCCGTTCCTAGCGGGTGCTGCGACAACGCATTCTGTTGCGCAAGACGAGCGACCTCGATGCTCCGAGGCTAAACAACCCCACCGAGGTTGAGCTCTGCCCCGGTGGAGCACGAATCACGCCGCGTTGGCCGCAAGTCAATTCAACCCTTTGCGAAAGCGCGACGGGCGGATATCGTCGAACCCGATGACGGACGCCGACCTGGGTGAGGTCACTGAGCTCGCTAAACGGAACCGTAATGCCGAGTTGGACGGCCGCAGGGGTCGGGTGGCATGGCACCTCATCCTGTCAGGCGAGACCGCGGCCGCGGGCCTTCTCATCGACGCATGAAATACCTCATCCCCGTATTCCCATTCCTCGCAGGCTGGATCCTCCTTCTGCTCAGCCACACGCTGTCCACGATCGCGCTCGTCAACGGCGTTGCCCAGCTGCTCCTCTTCTTTTTCGTCGTCCATCTGCCGATCAAGAACACTGGCCGGATGTCGTATGTCGACATCGGCTGGCCTTTGGGTGTCGCGGTGATCGGCGTGGTCACGCTGCTGCTCTCGCACGGCTACTGGCTACGGGTGGCGATGATTGGCGGGGTCTACCTGTTCGTCGGCCTCCGGATGGGTCTTGGCGCGCTGCACATGTGGCGTCTCGGCAAGCTCCAGGTCGAGTTTCCACGCTACGAGTACCAGAAGCTCCGATGGCGGCGCGAGGGTAAGACAAACGTCCCTTTTGCGATGCAGGTCGAGGCCTCGGTCCAGGGTCTCGCGAACGCGTCGTATCTCGCCTTCCCCGCATTGATCATCGGATCGAATCCCACACCTCGCGTTTCGGTGTTCGAGGTCATCGGGCTCGCGATCTGGGTGGCCGCATTCGCGATGGAGTCCATCGCCGACCTCCAGAAGCTCGCGTTCCTTCGAGACATGAAGAAGCAGGGAGAGCGGAACCAGGTCTGCAACGTGGGTCTCTGGCGCTACAGCCGGCACCCCAACTACTTCGCGGAATGGATGGTGTGGACCGCTCTGGTGGTCGCCTCGATTCCGTCGTGGCTCGCCCTCCGTTCGGTCGAGCCTCTCGTCCTGTGGCTCCTGCTCGGCGCAGCGCTCCTCTTCGTGTCGCGCATCATGTACAGCACCCTCGTCTACTACACCGGCGCGGTTCCTTCCGAGTACTACTCCGTACGAAAACGCCCCGAGTATGAGAACTATCAGCGGGAAACCAACAGGTTCTTCCCCGGCCCAAGTCGCTCGCAGCGCGCGTAGCAGCCCATGAGCGCATTCAAGCTTCGCGAGAGCGCGACGGGCGGATATCGTCGAACCTGATGACGGAGGCCAACCTGGGTGAGGTCGCTGGCTTGGGCGTTGAGGCTGGGAACGTCTACGCGACGGAGCGAACACGAAGCGCACCGGGGACCAGTGGGAGCGCCGGGTCTAGCTCCGCGTGCACTCTGCGCGCCCAGTCACGGACACGCCGCCGACGCAGCAGTCCGTCTCCGCCCGCAAGACCAAGCTCGTAGCCGAGCGCGATGGGACCGTACGCCGAGAGATCGGCGATGCTGACGGTGTCGCGCCCGCAGAGGAAAGGTCCCGGCGAGAGTTCCTGCTCGAGACGCTTGCCGATGCGTCGCGCTGTGTCCAACAGGTTCGTCCCGGGCGCGCGCGCAGCCTCACGCCGAATGAACGGTGCCATCCGCAGCACCATAGGCCAAAACACGCGGCGCCAGCCGATGGCGCCGCCCGGGACGGTGCGGTTCATCGCGCGGCCGAGTCGCCACGCGTTGGCGACTTGCACGGGCAACGCGGGCGAGAGCCCGGGCCTGGCGAGCTTGAAGTTCGCGGGGATCATGCAGTGCTGCACCCAGTCGTCGAGCTCGGTGACGCAGGGCTCACCGTCCGACGGAAACAAGGGCCGCTCCGGGAAACGCTCGTCGAGCCATCGGGCGATCTCCTGAGAGTCGTTGCGGCTCTCGTCGTCGATGCGCAGCACTGGCACGATCCGCCCGATGGGCAGCGTCCGGCGCGGATGGAACGGGTCGACGTAGACGATGTCGTAGGAGATGTGCTTGTACGCGAGGTAGGCCTGGACCTTGAGCCCGTACGGACTGGTCGCGAACGTGTAGAGGGTGATCTTCGGCACGCTTCTCTGTACCACAGCCTCGCGTCAGGGTTTGTTGGACGATTGCATCCATCGGGTGGCCTCTTAGCCCATCGGGAGAACGATGAGCGCCGAATTTCGCGGTACTAGCTCGTTATGTCGACTTGCTAGAGTTTCTTCGATGAGGGCTATTAGGTTCGCTGCGTCGTCCGGCGTGACTGTTTTCGCGTCGAGCGCCATATCGTGTTGACTAACGCTTTGACCGGGTACGCCTTGCGTTCCGATCGTTCGGGCAGTCGATCGATGATCGACCGTGCT
>JBLYYU010000223.1:0-3701 GCA_048550275.1 Polyangiales bacterium | reverse complement strand
TCACTGGGTTGGCCCTGTATTTCCAAGCGGAGTTGCGCGACGCCGCGGGCTGGGGCTGGTTCGCGTTCGGTGCGATCGGCCTCTCGGTCACGCTGCTCTCGCTTCTCGATTCGGCACTCCGTGCGGGCCAGGATGTCGAGCAGGGGATGCCTGCGCAATCGAGCCCCGCCGAGTCTGCGCAAAGCGTCGCTTCCGAATCCGGGTCGGCCGAGGCCGACGCGGGGGATTCTCCGAAAGAGGAGGAGGACGACGACGTGGACTACCTGATGGCCCTCCGTCACGAGTTTCGAACGCCTCTCAACGCGGTCCTTGGGTTCTCCGACGTTCTCCTCAGTGGAATCGACGGCGACGTCAACGAATCGCAGCGCGAGGATTTGGAGATCATCCGCGCATCGGGGATTCGCCTCAGAGTACTCCTCGATAGCGCCCTCGATCTTTCCCAGATTGCCGACGGCCGCCTTCGCCTGAACGCAGAGCGCGCCGACGTTCGAGAGCAGCTCTCTCGAGTTGCCGTCGAAGCCGGTCAACTCTGGTCCAGCAAGAGGAGCGCCAAGTGCTCGTTACCAGATGAACCCTGCTTCACCGAAGCGGACGCGGAGCGGCTGCGGCGCTCGATCCTCGTGCTTGCCGATTTTCTCGCCACCGATCATCGCGAATCCGAAATTGCCCTCGAGCTTTCTCGAACCGAAACGCATCTCTCCATCGAGATCACGGCCGACCAGTCTGAGCGACTCTCGATCGACGCCCTCCCAACGACCGTCGAGGTACTCGCTTCGGAGGACGCCACGGAGATTCGTCGCTGGCCGGTCGCGGTGACCGCCGAGGTCATCTCTCGCCACGAGGGTTCCCTGTACCACGGCGAAGCTCCATCCAGGTTTCTGATTCGGCTGCCCGTGCGAGGCGCCGGATGAGCGGCGTTCGCGACCGAGTCGCCTCTCGAATTCGCTGGGGGGTCGCCGCCACGTCGATCTACTTCGCGGGTTCCTGGTTCGTGCTCGCGCGCCCCGAGCCCCAGCTCGGCGGAGCTCTAGTCTTCGTTGGCTGCCTCTTCCTGGGCGTTGGTGTCCAGCGGTCGATTCTCCGGTTCCTGAAGGACTCGTCGTCGGCTCGCGAAGTGCCGCCGGATCCTCGGCCGGCGTCGATTGAGCAGACGATCGAAACGCACTCGGCCGATCCCGAAGTCCCGGAGCGCCAACGCGCGCGTTTTCTCGGTGCGCTTGGTCACGAGCTTCGCAATCCGCTCAACTCGGTGACGGGTTTCTCGGACATGCTGCTCGGCCGCGTCGATGGAGAGCTCAATGCCGAGCAGGAGAGCAGCGTTCGCACGATTCGGGCCAGCGCCGAGCGCCTTCTCCGTCTCGTGTCCACCGTCGTCGACCAATCCAAGGTCGAAGCCGGGACGCTGCGTCTGCAGCAGCAATGGGTCGTCCCGGACGAATTGATCACCGAAGCGATCGGCTTCGTCCGCTCCCGGGCGGACAAGGTCTCGGTGATCGGCGGCGTTGCCGAGGGGCTGCCCCGAGTTTTCGTCGACCGGCATCGGACCGTTCACGCGCTGGTGAGCCTCGCCGTTCTCGTCGTTCGGTCGTCGGGGACCGACATCGTCATGCGTGTCGCTCCGCCGCGGAGAGATCAAGCCGGCAAGGGATTCGTTCAGTTCGATCTCATGGCGACACTAAAGGATTCCTCGGCCGACACGCTGGCGATCGTCGAGCGGCTCGAAAAGCCGCTGTCGCGCTCGGACGCGCTCGGTCTGGAGGTCGCAGTCGCGCGAAGCGTGATCGAGGCTCAGGGCGGCCGAATCTGGACCGAAGCGGGAACCGCCGGAAGCCTTCGAGTCTGCATGACCTTGCCCACGTCTGCGGGCTAGGTCTCGTCGGTTTTCGACGCGTCCAGTACGGCTTGGTAGGCACGATTTCGCTTCCAGCCCAGGTCCTCCTGCAGGCGTTGGCTCATCTCTTTGGTCGACAGCCCCTCCCGCGACCAGTCGCGGACGAGCTCAGTCACGTCGACGTCTTCGACGGGCGCGTCCGGTTCCGCCGCTTCGATGACCAAGGTGATCTCCCCGCGAGCCGGGTCCGCTAGCTCGCGGCGCAGCTCGGGAATCGTTCCCCGAACTGTCTGTTCGTGCATCTTGGTCAGCTCGCGACATAGGGCCGCTTGCCTCGTTCCACCGAGCTCGCGCTCCAGGTCCGCGAGCGTCGCGTGGATCCGATGGGGGGACTCGAAGAGCACTACGGTCGCATCGGAGCGAGCGATTCGTTCGAGTGCCCGGGTTCGATTTCCGCCGCCCCGCGGAAGGAAACCCTCGAAGGTGAATCGTCGAACGGAGAGCCCCGCGACCGAGAGGGCGGCCAAGACCGCGCTCGGCCCCGGTATCGCTTCCACCTCGACGCCGGCGCTTGCGGCTCGGGAGACCAAGAAGACGCCCGGGTCGCTCACCACCGGTGTGCCAGCATCGCTCACGAGCGCGTAGTGCGCGCCCTTGGCGAGCTCTTCGACGATGAGGTCGACCTTCTCGTCCTTACTGTGCGCATGAAAGGAGCGGAGGGGGGTCTTGATGGCGTGCTTGGCGCAGAGTGAGCGGCTGTGTCGCGTGTCTTCGGCGAGAATCAAGTCCGCTTCGCGCAGAACACGAATCGCACGCAGAGTGATGTCCTCCAAGCATCCGATGGGCGTCGCAACCACCGACAGACGACCTGACATTCACTCGCGTTACCACATCTGAGTGGCTCCGCGACCCGGCCGCTCAGGGAGATTCGTACACTTCGACGACGGTATCGCCAAGCTTGTCTCGAAGGTACGCCTTGAGCTTCTGAAGGAGGCGCTTTTCGATCTGACGCACTCGTTCCCGGCTGACGCCAAACTCGTCTCCGAGCGCCTGCAAAGTCTTTGGGTCTTCGGCGACGAGTCGGTCCTGGAAGATCTTCTGTTCCTTCCCCTCGAGCGACTGCCCGAACTCGTGAATCTTCGACGAGAACTGATCGCCCACCTGAGCGTCGGCCAAGGTGTCGTCCACTCGCACATCTGCGGACGGGATGAGCTCGACCCGGGCAACCGACCGACCTTCGGCCGTGCCGACTGGCGCATCGAGGGAGGCATCGCCCGCGGCGAGTCGCATGTCCATGGAGACAACGTCGCGCTCCGGCACATTGAGCCGCTCGGCAATGACTTCGGCCGTGGGCTCGATCCCCATCGCGGAGAGACGCGCTTTTTCCTTCTGTAGATTGAAGAAGAGTTTGCGTTGCGCCTGCGTGGTCCCGACTTTGACCAGCCTGTGGTTGTTCAGAATGTAGCGAAGGATGTATGCCCGAATCCACCAGGCGGCGTAGCTCGAGAGCTTGACTCCCTTGTACGGGTCGTACTTCTTCACGGCCTGCATCAGGCCGATGTTCCCTTCCTGAACCAGGTCGAGGATGTTCTTGTACGCCTGACGGTAATCGTACGCGATTTTCACGACGAGGCGGAGGTTCGACGTCACCAATCGTTTCGCTGCCTCGAGGTCTTCCTCTTCGAAGTACCGAACCGCCAAGTCGTGTTCTTCTTCTTTGGACAGCAGTGCGTATCGCTGGACGTCGCGCATGTAGACGCCGAGCGGATCCTGACGCGACAGAGCGGAGGAAGACAGCGCCAGAGAGTCGTCGCTCTTCCGGCCTCGGCCCGGAGCCTCATCCAAGATCTCGACCTCCTGCGGCTCGTCG
>JBLYYU010000222.1:0-10668 GCA_048550275.1 Polyangiales bacterium | reverse complement strand
CCTGAGGAGATTTTGGTCGACGCGCGTCCGCACATCGGAAGCAACCGACTCCCCAAAGTCGTCACGGCGCTGCGCGAACGACTCGAGGCCGTGGGCGTCGAGTTCCATTTCGAGTCGAAGCTCGAACGAGTCCTGACCGAGGGCCGAGGCGCAGCGCGCCGAGTGAGCGGCGTCGAGCTAGCGGACGGACGCACTTTCCGAGCCGATGCAGTCGTGCTCGCGACGGGCCACTCCGCGCGCGATGTCTTCGAGATGCTCGATGAAATGAACGTCACCCTCGAACCGAAGGGCTTCGCGCTCGGCGTTCGCGTCGAGCACCCCCAAGCGCTGATCAACCGAATCCAATATGGAGCCGACGCAGGCCACGCTGCACTTCCGAGCGCTTACTATCGCCTGGCGGCCACCGTCGAGGACCGCGGCGTCTTCTCGTTCTGCATGTGTCCGGGCGGGTGGATTGTTCCGGCGACCACCGAGCCCGGCGCGCAGGTCGTCAATGGGATGAGTTTGTCGAAGCGAGATTCCCCATTCGCCAACTCCGGAGTCGTCGTGGCGGTCGAGCCCCGAGATTGGCAGGCGCATGGGTTCGACGGCCCTCTCGGAGGGCTCCGCTTCCAGGACCGGATCGAACGAGCCGCTTACGAATCGGGCGGCGGCGATCTCCGGGCGCCCGCCACGATGATGACCGACTTCCTCGCCGGGCGAGGCTCGAGCCGAGCGCCAAAGAGCAGCTACCGCCCGGGCCTGGCCGCCACGAACCTCGATGAAGTCCTCGATTCCGCGGGGGTGCGCGTTTCCGGATCCTTGCGCGCAGGGCTCGAGCGCTTCGCCCGCCGAATGCCAGGATACCTCTCTGACGACGCCGTCCTGCTGGGCGTCGAATCCCGAACTAGCTCTCCGGTTCGCGTTCCCCGCGACGAGGAGACCCTCGAGTCACCCGACGTTCACGGTCTGTACCCCTCGGGCGAAGGCGCCGGCTACGCGGGGGGCATCGTCAGCGCCGCCCTGGACGGAAAGCGCGTCGCGACGGCCCTTCGACGCGGCCTCGTTTCGCCTTAGAGTCCGAACATGCCCAATTTGAAGCTCACGTATTTCGACATCCACGGGGGTCGCGCCGAGCCGGCGCGGCTCGCCATGTACTTGGGCGGCGTCGCCTTCGAAGACGACCGTATCAGCTTCCAGGAGTTCGGCGCCAAGCGCACCGCCTATCCCTTCAAGCGGGTGCCACTCCTGAAGATCGACGACGTCGAGCTCAGCCAGTGCAACAGCATCAACCGCTACGTCGGAAAGCTCGCCGGCCTCTATCCGAGCGACCCGCTGCAGTCGGCCTATTGCGACGAAGCGATGGATGCGGTGGAAGACATCGTCTCGCAACAGGTCGCAACGATGTTCATCGAGGACGAAGCCGCAAAGGAAGCGGCTCGCAAGGCGCTCGCCGACGGGCCCATCGCTCTGTACCTCGAGACGCTGCAAGCGATCCTCGAAACGCGTGGTGGCCAGTACTTTGCGGACGGACGGTTGACGGTGGCCGACCTCAAGGTGATGGTCTGGGTCCGCAGCCTCCGTTCCGGTGTCCTCGACTACGTCCCAGCGGACCTCCCCGACAGGTTTGCGCCTAAGCTCGTCGAGCACCTCGAGCGCGTGCTCCAACACCCGAAGGTCGCAGAGTACTACGCTCGCTGAACCACCGGCTGACTCTTCTCCACGGCGAGATCCTGCTTCGCTGGTTGACGTGCTAGTCTCGCCCGCGACGCGCCGAGGCGCGTTTGAGGCACTCGAATGGCGATCCGCTCCGTACTCGCGACCGTGATCCAGCTCTGGGCATTCGCTCTGTTGACGGCCCTGATCGGCTGTGACGACTCGCCGAGCTCGGGCTCATGCCAAGGTCCGGATTGCGTCGTGCCGCCCGAACCCTGCCCGGACCGCAATCCATTGCGGAACGCCTACGTGGGCGAGCTCCACGCACATACCGTGTATTCGTTCGACTCGATCTTGGCGGGAGTCACGGTCGGCCCCCGCGACATGTATCGATTCGCGCAGGGCGAGACCCTCGCCCTTCCCCCCTTCGCACCCGAACCCGCCCAACGCAGCACCCGCTTGCGGCGTCCCTTGGACTTCGCGGCCGCAACCGATCACGCGGAGTTCTTCGGCGAGATGCGTGTCTGCACAGTCCCTGGGTTCGACGGCTACGACTCGGATTTCTGCGAGCGTGCGCGCGCGCAACTCGAGACCAGCCAGGACGCCGACCTCCTGGCTGAACCTGGTGAGCCGCTGCCCCAAGTCTTCGTCGACCTCGCCTTCGTGCTGATCGACCTTGCCCCTGAACGCTTCTCATGGTGCGGGCCCAGCGGTGAAGACTGCGTCGCGGAATCATCCATGGTCTGGCAAGACGAACTGGCCGCGGCCGAAGAATTTTACGACCGTTGCACGTTCACGACCTTTGCGGCGTACGAATGGACCGGCAACCCTGGCAACTCGAACATCCACCGCAACGTGATCTTTCGAAACGACGTCGTGCCCGAATTGCCAACGTCGTACATCGAAGCCCCCAAACCCCAGCAACTCTGGAGCGCGCTCGACTCCCAGTGCCTCAGCGGCTTGCCCGGCTGCGACGTGCTGTCGATTCCGCACAGTTCTAATTTCAGCCGCGGCTTGATGTTCGAACCGACGAACGCCGACGGCTCTCCGCTGAGCAAGGAAGACGCTGAGTTCCGTGCCGCCATCGAGCCCCTCGTCGAGATCCACCAACACAAGGGCAGCTCCGAATGCAAGCTGGGCGTGCTCACCAACGACGAAGATTGCGCGTTCGAAACCTACGAAAAGGCAGCCATTCTCGATCCTCCGACTCCGGGCGTGTTCGTGCCGCCGCTTTCGTTCGTTCGCAACGGCCTCCTCGAAGGTCTGGTTCAGGATGAGGCCGTTGGCGCCAACCCCTTCGAGTTCGGCTTCATCGGCGCGAGCGATACGCACAACGCCAGCGCGGGCGCCACGCACGAAACCGACTACCGCAAAACCGGCCACATCGGAGCACTCGATTGGGAGCCCCGACGCTTGCTCCGCTTCCTCGCCGCTAGCGGCATCGAGTCCAACGGCGGAGGGCTGGCAATCGTCTGGGCCGAAGAGAACAGCCGCGACGCGATCTTCGACGCACTCGAGCGCCGCGAGGTCTACGCCACGAGCGGAACGCGTCCGACCCTGCGTCTGTTCGCTGGCTGGGACATCCCCGACGACGCTTGCGATTCGCAGAACGCGGTCGAAATCGCGGACCGAAACGGCGTGCCGATGGGCAGCACCCTGCCGGCGCCTCCGGACGGGGCGAGCGGCGGCCCTCGGTTCTTCATTTCGGCCCAACAAGACCCGGGACCCGAAGGCGATCCCGGCATGCCGCTCGAGCGGATTCAGGTCGTCAAGGGCTGGGTCGACGCCGAGGGCAATCCTCAGGAAAAGGTTTTCAACGTGGCAGGCGGCGATCGCGCAGCCGATGTAGACCTCAACACCTGTGAGTCCTCCGGCGAAGGCTACCCTTCACTCTGCACCGTCTGGTCCGACCCAGAGTTCGTGCGAGAACAGCGCGCATTCTACTACGCCCGAATCTTCGAGAATCCGGTGTGCCGCTGGAGCACACTCTTATGCAACGAGCTTGGCGTCGATTGCGCCGACATCGACAACGTTCCTGCCGACTTCATCGAATGCTGCTCGCCCGTCATCGAAGATCAACGAGTCATCAAGGAGCGAGCCTGGAGCTCGCCGATTTGGTACCGACCTGAATCGCCTTGAAGGTACTCACGCCATTGAAGTGGCCCCTGGTTCACTTTGCCTTGCTCGGGCTGCTCCTGTTCATCAGCGCCCGCTGGCTCTTTCCAAGCGAGCGAGTCGAGCCAGGCCTGGACACTCGCGTCGTCGTTTCGGAGTCGCGGGTCGCCGCCCTGGTCAGCCAGTACGAAGCGACGAGCGGCATGGCGGCCACGGACGATGTTCGAACGGAGCTCGTTCAGCGATTTGCCGAGGAGGAAATGCTCTGCCGCGAGGCGCGGCGTTGGGGGCTGACCGAAAACAACCAGGCCATCGACCTCAGGCTGCGCCAAAACATGGCCTTCGTGGTCGGCGATGAACACTCGGACGAGGAGCTCGAGCGCCAGGCCCGGGCCTTGGGTCTCGATTCAAACGACGCGGTGATCCGCAATATGCTCGTCCACAACATGCGCCTGCTCTTGTCTACGAAAGGCGAACGGGAACCCTCCGACGCAGACGTCGAAGCGTACTACGAACGCGAGCGGAAGCGGTTTACGCGCCCGTCTCGAATCACGGGCTGGCACATCTTCTTTTCAAAAGACCTCCGGCGCTCGTCCACCATGGAAGCCGCCTGGGCTGCCAAGGCCGAGCTCGACGCGCAGGCGCTGGATCCCGAGACGGCAGTTGCGCTCGGCGACCCCTTCCCGTCAGGAAGCCACTTCAAGGGGCAGCTCGCCCGCCAGCTGTCGTCCCGCTTTGGCGACGAGTTCGCCAAAACGGCCGAGCAACTGCCCGAACGGCAATGGTCCGAGCCAATCGAGACCCCCTTCGGTGCGCACCTCGTCCTCGTCGAAGATCACAGCGCAGAGAAGACACCGCCGCTGGCAGAGATCCGCGGCCGGGTCGCGGCCGCGTACAAATCGAGCCAACGCCACGAGCGCCTCACCGCGGCCATGGAAGAGCTGCGAGCACGCTACGAAATCGTCGTCGAGTAGCGGCTACTCGATCCGGCGATACCGGTCGTCGGTCACGATGTCCTTGACCATCTTCAAGAAGTCATGCCCCGCGGAGGCGAAGTTCGAGGTCTTCTGAACGAGCCAGCCCGTTTGCTCGTCGGCGCTCAACTCGCGCCCGAACACGTGCTCCGCGTAGTTCTTCACGGCGCAGCTCGCCAACTGCTGCTGATACTGCGGCTGACTCACGAGCGCGCTCGGCCCGGCGTCGAGCGCCGCAGCCTCCTCTTCAGTTCGCCAACCGAGCACCTTGAACTTACCGAGCTCGGCATCGACCGATCCCGGCGTCGTTTCGAGCTCCCGTGTGATGTAGAACGTCTGGCAGTAGTTCGAACATTCACCCTTTTCGCAGTTCGCGCAGCTGTTGCTGAAGGTGCTGATGTCTTCACGGTAGACGAAATCGTCGCCCTCTTCCCAGCGGCCCCAGTGGACCGTCGCGGGCTCGATCGTGGTGTGACAGCTCGCGCAACCACAGCGCGACGAGAGATCGGGGTTGATCGAGCAATCGTCGGTTGCAGCGGGGAGGCCCCCGGATGGCGCTTCGAACGGGTCGCAGAGAAACGCCGTGTAGAGCCGATTGACACGTGCGCGGTGCGAAGCGAATCGCCGAAGGTACCCGAGCGTGGTCAAGACCCCGCTATGAAACTCGTCTCGCTCGACCGATTGCCAATCCGCATCGTAGGGCAGGCTTGGAGCGTTCCTGAGCTCGGAATCGCGCTCGTTCGAGAGGTAGCGATAGTAGTGCGCCAAGGCACCGTTCATCGCGGTGCTGCGCGTCGAAAAGGCGTTCATGTACGGCTCTCCCGAGGCGATGACCTGCTCGAAAATGCGGGCCGGCTCCTCGAGCAGAGCGTCGTGTACAGCGGCGTAGTTGCCGTCGGCTTCGCGTGCCGTGCAGTAACGGAGGTTCGGACCGCAGCCGCAGAGTGGGTCGTTGCCGCTGACTTGGTCGCACGTCCGGGCGTCGCCGTCGTCATCCGGCGTCGCTTCGGTATGAGGCTGAGCGTCGAACGCGCAAACCCGGATCGTCGTGCCAGGCGCCCAATACGGCGATACCTCGACCCAGCCGTCCATCGTGCAGCCCTCGCCCCCAGCGCAGTCCCCTTCCGTGTAGTTGTCCACCATCGGAAGAGCACGACCGTCGGCGTCGAAGTTCGTGTGCTCCATGTCGAGGCAGAGGACATCGCGGCCTCGGTACTCATCTCGCTTGCCTCGGTTGACCCAAACGCGGAAAGACTCATCGCCCTCTTCTTGGACCACCTGAGAAACCAAATCGTCATCGCCTAGGTTCGACCAGAGAAGGCTCCGATGGTAGCGGCGCAGCTGATCGAAGAACTCGGGCGAACCGATCATCGAGTCGACCATCGTCTCGCTCACATCGTCCACGGAATGGAGAGCTTCGTACTCCTCGACTGTCGGAATGCGTCCGTAGAGGTCCAGCGTGAGCTGCCGGAGATAGCGGTACTTGTCGAGGCGCTCGACCGGTGCGCAAATCTCTGGTGACTGCGCGCTCGCTAGGCCGGTCCCTAGGCAGCAAAGCGCGAGCGCTGTCGACAAACCGATCTTCATCACGCTCTTCATGGCGTCAGCTCCTTTGCGATCCAGGCGCTCAGCGGGTCTTCTCGATACGGCGAGGGGTCTCCGCCGAGGCTTTGGACGAGGGTGGCCATGACGTGTTCAGGCTTGAGCTGAACGCCAGCGGGGTCCGGTAGCCCAGTCGTCACGTTTACCGAAATCAAACCTAGGTCCTGCTCGTTGCTCGCTCCGAAAACACCAGTCTTCAGCGTACTGCCGAAGATCATCACGGAGTCCGCGAACCAGTGATCACGCCCGCCGTCCCCGTTGATCTTCGGTGTTCGCGCGAACTCCGAATAGACCATGACCGTCGTTCGCTCGAAGCTCGGGTCGTCTTCGCGAAGGTGGCTGAGCATCGCGCCAACCGCATCGAACGCTTCGACGAGGCGCAGCGGCTGTTGCGTCGCCCACTCGCCGCGGTGCGTATCGAAGCCGCCGCGGACTCTGGTCGTCACCGCCGTACTCAAATCGGTGCGCAAAAGCTGCGCCGCGGTTGCGACCGAGCGGCCCGTGCTGCCGTCAAGCGGATAGAGAGCTCGAATCTCCGCCATCTCGGGCGTGTCCGCGTTGAAGTCGAAGCGCCCGACGACATCCTGTTCTTGGAGGCGCCTGATCCGGTCGCGGCTGATGCTCAGCTCGTCCTCCGGAAGACGCCCGCTGTATGCCGGCGACACGCAGGAGTACGCGTCATCGAGCGCCTGATGCAAGAGCTCCTCGACGTCGACGCTCAGAGCGTTTTGCGTAGGCCCGATCAAATCGCGGATTTCGCGCGGGTCGTTCATACGAATCGCCGAGAAGCGGTTGTCGAACTTGCGATTGAAGCTCGGCACGGAGATCGAGGTGTTCGGAAGAAGGCGTCCCTGGTCGTGCACCGCGGCCGCGACCGTTCCAATCGAATCCCCGCTGGCGAGCGAACCCGCGGGCTGGCGACCCGTGTGACTGTAAGACCTCGCCGTATCGTGCGAGACCGTGTTCATGTTGATCCCGCGGAAGAAGGTCGCGAGGTCCGCATGGGGCTCGAGGGCGCGCATCGTCGGGCCCCAGAGATGCTCGACTCCACCCATCGACACGGGTCGCGGGTCTCGGAACTCGGCCGCTAGGCGATTGATGCCGAGGTCAATCCCCTCGTAGCTGCCCGAAGGGTCACGCGGATCTGCAGAGAGAAGCACGTCCCAGCCTCCGTCTAGGAAGCAGGCAACGAAACGATGGCCTCCCGATTCCTGGGCCAATAGTGGTCTGACGGGCCACAGGGCGTACGTCGCGGCGCCGCCCAACGCGCCCTTCAAGAGCGTGCGCCGGTCGAACCTGTTCGGTGGTTTCTTGCTCATGGTCGTCCCTCAGTAGGTCAGGAAGTCGGGGTGAAGGGCCAGGCCGGTACAGACCGCCGCCCAGCGATGCTCGACATCGGCAAAGCGCTGGTCGTCCTCTGGGCTGAGACCCGCTTGGAGAAGCTGCATCCAGGGCAAAAGGCGTCGATCCGTTTCATCGACGACGTATGCGCCGTGAAAGCGCAAGAGGAGGTAGCGCAGGTTCTCGACTACGTTCACATCGAACGGGTCGAGCATTCCGACGTCGCTGATCTGCCTGAGAATGACGCGCGAAGCCTGGTCCGACGTCTCACGGTCTCTCTCGACGGCGCGACGGCAGGTTTCGCGCGCCCCATCGCCAGCGAGCTTGGCGAACCCGACCGACATCTCGCGACCCTCGACGGTGACCTCTGCAAAGTCGGGTCGACCGAGCGTCGCCGCAAACTGCGCTTCGTCATCCCAGCGCTGTCCGGTCGCGACTTCGAGTGACGCAAAGAACTGATCGGCAGTCAGGCGTCGAATCCGCTTGGTCTCCGGCACATCTTCCGGATCGACGAGCCGCCGGGGATCGTCGCGCCCCTCAGACTGCCCGCTACAGCCGAAGCCGAGCGAGGCGCACGCAATCGCAACGGCGAGAGCCCCCACAATCCTCTTAGTCCAAATCACGGTTCCATCCCTTCTCGTACCCAGGTTTCGAGCAGCGACACTTCAGCCGCGGTCAGTGGTTCAATCGATCCGCCAATCGGAGGCATCTCCCCTCGCGAGACGAGCTCGAGAGCTCGCTCCCCGAGTGCGCTAAAGGCCTCGTAGCTACCCATGAACGTCTGGTTGCCGCCGCTGCCATGACACACGGAGCAACTGGCCTCGTAGATCGGGAGAATGTCGCGCTCCCAGAAAACGGTGGGGTCGGGCATCGGTGGCGCGGGGCCTGTGCCCGCGCTCTCGACGAGAAACTTCACCGTTCGCCGAACGGGGCCACCTGGCGCTGCGACATCCAACACGAGGGAATGCCAACCCGCGCCGAGCCCATTGGCGCCGGAAAGCGTCCATGAGCCGGCCGAGCCGCTAACCGACAGAGACCGGCCGTCGAGATTCGCGCTGAGGGCCGACCCCATCGACGTATCCCCAGAAACCTGGAACGACATCGTGCTCCCTTCGGGAAGGCGCTCGTAAGGCCGAACACCCGCTACGCGAAGCGTTTCGCGGTGCCCGACGTGGCAAAGCTCACCGCCGCGCACGAGCCATGCGCTTCCGGCAGCGTAGCTTTCAATTGCGGTGATGACGCCAGAACCGCTGCTCGTTTGCAGATGCTCCCAACGTTCGAACCGGTCGCGCCGAAAGAGCTCGGAGCCGACGCTGGCCCAGAGTACGCTGTCCGCAACGCTCATCTTAGATACCGTTCCTTCATCGAAGGGAATCTCGGCCCAGCCTCCGCCGTCGAAGCGGACGAGATCACCTTCGCGGAGCGCGACGAGACCAATCCGTAGGTCAGCGCCAGTTGCGGCCATCTCGGTCAAGTCCGCAACTTCGCGAAAGAAGGCGTCGTCGCCGTAGTAGACTTCCCAAAGCGACTGGCGTGCCTCGATGTACATCCGAGGCTCTTCTCCCGAGCACGCGCCCTGCACATCTGCGATCTGCATCGACTCGATCAGCTCGACCGGGACATCCCAGCGTAGCCAATCGCCGTGGCGCCGCTCGAAGAGCCCGCGAGTGGACACGACGAACGAGCCGCCGGTGTTCCGCGGGTCACCGCAGATCAATCTCGGCTTACCGAGCTCGGGCGGAAGCGAAACGGTAGACGAGTCCTCGAGGGTTGCGCTCCAAAGCGTATTGTCTCCAACGACGAATGCCGACGACGCATCCCAGCCCACGAACGCATCGGAGCGGGTGAACCCAGCATCGATCGGTGTCGACGTTCCATCCGGGGAGACGTGCCGGACGCCCCCCGCTCCCTCTAGCCAGGCTTCCCCCTCCGGACTCACGCCCAGAAGGGATTCGCCCTCGGCGAGCGCTTCGCAGCTCGCGACCGCAGCGACCGTCGTCGCGACCCCGGCCTCGCTGTTGCTTAGCTGCGCGTCTCCACAGCCCCAAATCAGGAGCAGGGCCAGCCAAGGTCCACACTGGCGAAGGGGCAAATCCACCACGCCTTAAGACTACTGGCGAAAAATCGATTGTCACCCTTAAGGAGTACGTAATTTAGATCGCAAAGCGCTGAGGCCCCAAATCACTGGAAAACAGACATACCAAAGGGTGTAATTCTTTGTCTCCTACGCCCTAGAACGACCAACCGACCATCACGTGGAAGTTGATGCCAAGGTCGCTGCCGTCTTTGCCCTGAGCGGCGGCCGGATGCCCGGGCACGGTTCCGGCCGGGAAGGCGTCGAACCGAGACTTGAAGTAGTCAGCGGAGACGCGAAGCAGGTATGCGAACCCGACGTCGAGCTCTCCGCCGAGCGTCAGGCCGGCATCGAAGCCGAGGCCGCTGGCATCTCCGAAGGCGTCCTCGAGATGTCCGTACGAGAACGGCCATCGAAAGCCCGCGTCGACACGCAAGTAGAGCAGTCGCTCGATGAAGAAGTGCCGAAACGCCGGTCCGATCCGCAGGAACAGGTAGCGAATCGATGGCATCGTCCCGTTGTCTTCGAGGTCGAGCGCGTCGAAGCCTATCCCCAGCAAGCCGCCGAGCTCGCTCTTACCGAGAGCGTGGAAGTACCCGACCTGCCCGAGCACGCGCCATGCCTTGGTCCCGAGCGCCGCCGTGCTGCCGGGTGTCCGCGTGTCGAGCCCCAGGCCAAAGTCACCATCCGCTTCCAACACGAGTCCGCGGAGGCCTTTCCTCTCGTTGCGCGCCAAGGGCCGGAGCTCGAGTCGGAACACGATGTCCAGGTAGACGCCGGACTCGTACTTCCGTGTCGCGGAGCCGCCGGCGCCGTCGTCGACTTCAATCGAGACGTTGCGGACGCGGCCCCCCGCCCCGCCGAGAATACTGAAGATCGGAGCCGCGGCCTCGGGGCCCATGCGGAGGCCCGCTTCGCCCTTGGCTT
>JBLYYU010000221.1:0-13435 GCA_048550275.1 Polyangiales bacterium | reverse complement strand
GCGGAACCGAGCCGAGCGAATGGGGCCAGACCTACGTCACTGACGCTGCGCCAGCCAGCGGCTCCCTCCTCGTCGTCGCGCACTACGTGGACGTCACCATCGGCGACGTGAGCGTCGTTCCGTTGCCCTAGCGCAGCCGAAACCAAGCGTGCCGCAGATACCGTGAACGCATCGCGAAGAGTTTCCCTCTTCGTGTAAGGCACTACCAATTCTCGCGCAGCCTGTGCGAGGCTACGCGCTGATCTGAGTCGGCCTAGCTACGGAGGATTTGTATGCGTCGCACCTGGATGAGTTCGTGTTTGCTTGCAGCGTTTGCTGTGGGTGCGTTTGGTTGTAGCAGCGATGGCGGCGGCTCCAACGGCGGCCCTAACGAAACCGTGGAAGACGTGCTGACCGACTTCGGCGTCGACATCGCCGATTCGCCACGTGTCGACAACGATGGCGATCCCCTCGGTGACGATTACTCGCCGTTCGGAACCATGACGACCATCAACAAGTACTCGGAGCTCATGCTCTTCGGCGCGCGCCTCGACGACTCCTTCGCGTCCACGAACAAGCAACCGGTCTTCGATCTCGTCCCCGATGACGGCAACACGTTTACCCCGGACCTTCTCGACGACTCCGCCGCCGGAGAAGAGAGCTGGTTCTCGAGCGCGGACCTCGCCCGCGACGCGGTGGCAGCGGACTTCGACGGAGACGGTGTCGATGAGACCGTCATCGTCCACCAGATTCCCAACGAGTCCGCCTTGCTTCAGGTCTATCAAGATCAGGCGGAGGGCTTCAGCATTGGCGCCAGCAAAGTCGTCGCCACGCAGGCGGTCGATCAGGTCGTGCTTGCCGCCGGCGACTTCGACGGAGACGTCGACGAAGACCTCGTCATCGCCCTAATCAGCAACCTCGGCATCGAAGTGACGCTCTGGGAAAACAACGGTGGCGAGCTCGAATCCACCGGCACCTCCTTCACCGTACCGATGTCGGCGACGAACCCCGGGTCCGTCCATCTCATCCTCAAATCCGGGAACATCGACCGGGACAACGGCATCGAGCTGGCCGCCATGCTCAACGAAACGAGCGTCTCCGGCCCGACCTCGCGCTACTTCGTTTACGACGACGCCGGCGAAGGGTTCGGGGAGCTCGATTCGGGCCCGGCGACGGTCACCTTGCCCAGCGAATCGGTGACCGCTGTCAGCGGCGACATCGCGCTTGGAGACGTCGACGGCGACGGCATGGACGAAGTCGTCTACGGCGGCCTGAGCGCAGTCGGAAACGCCTGCAACCTCAACGCGTTCTCGGTGACGCAGGTCTTGGACGACGCCCGTCACGACCTTGCCCCGCTCGCCGCGAACAAAGTCGGCTTCTCCGATACACGTCAGCCCTGCTCATCGGGCGCGAGTCACTCCATGAACTATCATCCCATCACCCTGCCCGACCTCGATGGCGATCGCGTCGCCGAGATCCACTCCTTCGAGTTCATCTACGCAAACCTCGCAGCGTCCCCCGGCGTGTTCACCGAGCTCTACCGAATCCCGCAAGAGAACCTGCTGACGATGGGCACCTCGGGCAGCGACTATCGCTTCAACCACGAAACCATTTCATTTGCGACCGGCGACGTCACCTCCGACGGCCGCGACAACATCGTCTTCTACTCGCAGATCGCGGACCCGGGCGAGCAGGGCATACAGGTCTGGGGCCTCGATCAGATCGACGGCTGGAAGCAGTTCGAGTTCTTCGGCACCGATTTCGAAAACTCGGGTTCCCCTCTGCGCGCGAAGATGCTCCTCCCCGACGTCGACCTCGATCAGGATTCGATGTCGCTCGAGTACGACAACGGGAGCTACCGATTGCTCTTCACCGAGCCGATCGTCCTCGCGGCCCTCGCAGCCGCGCCCTGCTCCCCGGATACGGGTCCTGCGGTCGACGACGCCTGCCGCACGGCATTCGGCAAGGCGGTGTCCGACACCGAAGAGCGAACCGACAGCTGGAGCATCATCGCCGGCGTCAGCGTCGGCTACGAAGCCGAGTTCAGCGCCCTCGGCGTCAAAGTCGGAAGTGCCGAAGCCATCCTCAACACTCGAAACGAGGGCCGCTTCTACGGTGGCGACGCGTACACCCTGACCACCCAGGTCGTTCGCGAAACCGGCGTGCTCGAAGACTCGGTGATCTTCTCTACCGTCCCTTTCGACGTCTACACCTACCGAATCCTCTCGCATCCAAACCCGGAGCTCATCGGCGGAGAGGTCCAGGTCCGGCTGCCGCGGTCCCCAATCACCATCATGGCGACCCGGGAGTTCTACAACGAGAACATCGCCGAAGACGGGATACCGATCGACGAACGCATCTTCGAGCACACAGCCGGCGATCCGCTTTCGTACCCGACGGTTGCCGAAAAGGACCAGCTGCTCCGGACCTACGACGGGCTCGAGTCAGACCAGGTCGACGTCGGCCAAGGTTCGGGCTTCACCCAGGTTCAGATCTCCGAGTTCAATGAGACCATCGATGGCAAAGAGTACAGCTTCGAAGCGACCCTCGACTTGAAGGCGACCAAGGGTGGCATCGTTGGGGGCCTGTCCATCGGTGGAGGCGCGGGCTTCGACATCAGCACCCGCCGCGGCGAAGAAACGATCTACCAAGGGACCGTCGCGAACGTCGCCGCGGCAAACTTTCCCCAGGACGCCTTCAGCTTCGGCCTCTTCGCCTACATCGTGGACGACAGCGCCAACCCCCAACCGTTCGAAGTTCTGAACTACTGGGTCGTCCCGCCGCCGAACTAGGCCCCGCAGCCGCCTCCCGGCGAGCTACATGTCTCTAACTTCGTAGACTCGAATGCTCGCAATGAAGGGGTTGCCCCGAGCGATCTCCTCGGCGGCATCGAGGCTCTCGGCTTCGATGATCGAGCAACCGGTGATCGACTCCGGCCCCCAGGGAAGATCCTTCGTTCCGGACTCAGAAATCTCTCGCCCGCCGGCGAAACCGAAGTTCCCGACAGTCTTGTCGTTGATCGACGCGAACCAGGCGCCCCAGGCCTTCATGATCTCCGGCGTAGGCTTCTCGAATCCATAGTGCAGCAACACGAACTTCTTCATTTCTCTCTCCTCACGAGGGGCCGTGAGGCCTCTCCGCCACAATTCGCCAGTTGAGATCGGCGATCTTGGCCTTCTCGGCGAGTGTCCAGGACTCGCCGCCGCTTTGAAGAAGGTCGAGCGACTCCTCGACCCACGGAGGCAAGATGCGAATCGCCTCGAGCGCCCGGATGACCCTTCGCCCGTGGAGAATCAGATCTCTCTTCTGCTCACAAATCGGCCAAGCGGCGCCCTTCGAAGGAGCCGAAAGGACAATCTCGAATCCCGCTCTTTCCAAGGCCGCGCAAACATCCGCTGGATACATGGACTGCGTGGCGGCGAGCGTCGGCAAGAACGCCTTGTGCAAGGTCACGTGCTCTTCGTTGTCCCAATCGAAATGCGGCGTCAGTAGATACTCGGAACAGGCGTACCGTGCGCCAGGCTTCAAGACGCGGAACATCTCGGCGGCGTGCTCGTCGAGCTCCTCTTTCTTGAAGAACGGCCAAACGGCTTGAAAAGAAAAGCAACCGTCGAAGGTCTCCGACTCGTAGTCGAGCGGGTCGTGGTGGTTGCCTACTTTGAAGTGGAGCCGGTCACTCATGCCGCACTCCGCCGCCCAGTCGTCCGCGCTCTCGATCTGATTGGGGTCGATGTTGTACCCGGACACCTGACCGCCCGTCAGCGTGGCGAAGTGATACGAGATCCGACCCCGGCCGCAGCCCATGTCCAATAGGTGCGATCCCTTCGGGTCTTTGAGAGCCAGCTCCTTCATGACGTCCCGCTCGATCAAGATCTGATTCCCGTACAATCCTTGGGATTCGTCTAGCTGCGGCGGGATGTAGAGCTTCTCTAGATCGAAGACCGAAAGCATGTTGTTGAGGACTTTGTAATAGTCCGCGACGGCTTTCGTCTCATCGGCGGTGTCGGTCGGCTCGCCGTCCTGCATGCGCTGGAGGAACTTGTAAGCATCGATGCAAGCTTGCTTGTCTTCGTCCGTGAGCTCGGCCAGCCGCTTGAGCCCGGTGAGCGCTGTCTTAATTCGGTACCAATTCATATGGCGGGGCAGCGTAGCATGGCTCATCCAGCCAAAGGTCGAAGACTTTGGAGAACCACATTACGAATCGCTCGGAAGCGCCCGTTATTTTCGACTAGCCCGTGGCCCCTGGTCTAGGTGCTTGGCTCGGACGGCTGGTCTTCATCACCAGGGCAGTACGTGCTGGGCTCCGGCGGTTGGTCCCCGTCACCTGGGCAGTACGTGCTTGGATCCGGAGGTTGGTCCCCGTCACCAGGGCAGTATGCAGATGCCTCCGCCGTTCCGACGGTCGCGAATGCGAATACGGCAATCAGAGCGAGGGCGCGAATCAGTGTCTTTGCGAGCATGGGGAGATCTCTAGGGCCCGGCCCGACGAGCACAAGCGCCCCTGAAACCCCGTGTTTTGGCTGTCTTCCCGGGAGCTACGGAACGACCTCGACCGACCCGGCATCGCAGCCGGCGCCCTTGGGACGCTCGATCACCCGCTGGTCGAACGCAGGTCGGACGGGCAGCACGTTCGCACATTCCTCTGCCGGGATCAGGTCGATCGCGATGCTATCGGCGCGCGGAAGGTGCGTTTCGGTCTCGCGCCCGTTGTTCTGTAGGGGGCCAAGACCGAGCTCCTCGCTCGTGGCGTTTGGCACATCGCTCGGTTCGACGAAGCCACAGCTCTGGCCTGGGCTTTCGACGTTGTAGCCCCGCGAGTCGAACACAGCCCCGTCCTGTGACTGGCATCCACCGCTGACGAGATTGCCCGCAAAGCGTAGCGTCTGCTCGTCTCCGCTTGCCAGCACCGCGTCACCGACGGGCGCGCTGTTGTCCGCAATGGTGTTCTGGGTGAGATGCGTCGTCGACGCCCCGAGCGTCGTAGCCCCGACGTAGACGGCGCCCCCCTCCTCGCTTGCCACGTTGCCCGAAATCGTGCTGTTCCAGATCGTGGTGCGCAGAGCAATGCTGTAGATGCCTGCTCCGCGTTCGGCGCTGTTGTTCGAGATCGTGCTGTACGCCACGTTGGCGAGCCCGAGCTCGGCGAGCGAAAGGTCGCCGCCGTACCGGACCGCATCCGATGCGAAAATGCCACCACCCTCCTCCGCCGTGTTTCCCTCGACTGTCGTCTCGAACATCGACAAGGCGCCCGCGTTGAAGATGCCCCCACCGACGGAGCCCTCGTTACCGGACACGATGCTCGCACTGACGAGAAGATCCCCCCAATTGAAGATACCTCCGCCCCCAAACGCGTGGACATTGCCTGTAATCGTGGAGCCGACCACCGTCAGCACGCCCGAATTGTCGATGCCGCCACCGAGATTGTCGGCAATGGTGGTTTGGACAATGCTGAGCTCGTCGCCGCCGCAGAGGATGCCGCCACCGTATTGGGCTTCGTTGCGCGAGATGGTGCTGTCGACGATTCGTAGCACGCCGTCGTAGCTGTAGATGCCACCGGCGGCCCATCCGGACACGTTGTCGACGATGCTGCAGCCTTCGAGGAGCAAGTCGCTACGCGAGTTGAAGATGCCGCCGCCGTGGACCTCCGCATAGCCCCGCGTGATGGTCATGTTGTGGAGGGCCACAACGGCCGGGCGATTGCCCCCTACGACGAAGACCCTGTGATCCTCGTTGCCGTCCAACGTGAGCCTCCCCTCGCCATCTAGGATCACGTCGTTGTAGATTTCGATCGGCGCATCGGTGACGACGACGGTGGGACCGTCGCAGGCAAACGTGTGAGGGCCCCCACCAAACGTGATGGCGTCCCTGACGCCCTCCTCCGTGCAAGGCCAGACACTGAAGGCGACGCCCCCGGCGCCGCCTTCACCGCCCTCGCCGCTCGTCCCGCCGGAACCGCCCGTCCCGCCAGCACCCGCGACGCCGCCGCCCGAGTCCACCGACTCGCCGCAGCCCGCCCATAGGCAGACAGCGAGCATGAAGGTCATTCGCTTCATTGAGCCTTCTCCATTCCGAGGTAGGAACCATCGTCGCCATAGTAGAGGGACGTGCGCGCGTACTCGACCCCGCTCCATTCGTCCGACCTCCGCGCGCAGCGGTGTGATTGGGCGACCAGGAGCGACTCCTCGTGTCCAAACTGCACCGGCATCCCTGCTCGCTCGAGCCGGCGCACAGCGTCGTGAACGAGGGCTTTCGAGTCGAATGGGACCATGGGCTCTCTCGGGATGCATTGGACCGTCTCGATCTCTTGGACCGGTCGAAGCTCTTCTGACGCGTAAACCGTCACTCGGCGGAGGAGACCATCGGGAAGCTCGAGGTGGCTCGGGATGTAGTATCGAAGGGTCCACGCTTCCGATTCCCCATCGGGATTGACCGCGCCCTCCTCACCTCCGGCCGCGCTCCAAAGCCAGGCGTCATTCGGCATCAGGTCTCGAGCCCGCTCCTCGGCAGCTCGCAGGTCGATTCGCGCCACACCCGGGTCGCAGAGCCGGCCGCTCGGGTCGTACCGCTCGTTGCAGAAGCTCGCCGGCCCGGCGTCGGAGCCGCAAGCCGCCGAAGATACAGCGAGGAAGAAGAGGACCGCTCCACTCGCGACTGATCGGGACCGGGCCCGCGCCAAAAGAAGCAACGCCAGCCCCAGCAGCCAGAGGCCGTTCGAACCGCGCGCCGCGGGCGAAGCAGAACAACCCCCACTGTCTGCGAGCCCGGCGGAAGCGGTTTCCTCGTTGATCCAGTCCAGATGGCCCGCAAGGGGGACATAGAGCGCGCCGAAACCGCATTCGGGATCCTCACTGACTTGGAGAAGCAAGGAAGCAATGCCCGCGACGAAGAGCTGGTTTCCGCGGGAGATGTACAGAGGCCCGCCCGAGTCTCCGAAGCAGATGCCGCTTTGATTCGGGCCCTCGGCCGTCGCGACCCAACTCTCGTCGAAATGCTCCACCGGCGTGTTCGTCTCGTTGAGGAGAGACTGGTACTGGTCCTGGCCGAGCGGCCCTAGGTATCCGTCCGGTCTTCGCCGTCCGTAACCCTGGGCGATCCCCGGGTCACCCACGATCGATTCGCCGGCAGGTAAAACCGCCGCTGGCGTCACCGCCGCCAGGGGTGAGTCGAGCACGAGCAGCATGATGTCGCTGGTACCGTGAGCCACGGCCTCACGGACACTTCGTATTTCCGCAGTCCACACATCGTCGAGGGTGCGCAGGCCCGCCGCGACGTAAAGCGAATCGGAATAACAATGGGCGGCGGTGATCACCACGCTCGGTGACATCAACACGCCAGTGCATTTCAGTCGCTCGGCCAACGTGCGCCGCGAGGAATCATCGAGCACCTCACCCTCGGGCGCCTCGAGAATTGCAACGGTGCTGCGCAGGTCCGTTGCTCCGCTCGGCTCACCGTTGACGATGTACTCACCCCGCGATCCGACGTCGTCGGCGCGCGCGGATCGACCCACCGTCGAGGCCGACAAAAGCACGAGGAGTGCGAGAAAATGGTGGTTCACTGAGCATTCTACGCCGCCCGGCTGGTCTCTGTGGAGAAGTCTGCCACGTCAGCGAACGCACCGCTAGAAGCCGCCAAGTTGAACCTGCTCGTCGCCCCGCGTACGAGCCGTCGCTAGCGCCTAGTAGGAGAAGCTGACCATGCCCGGCGTGAGCTCGTCCAGCAGCGAACCGTGCTCCGAGACGACCACCCCGGGAAGCAGTGTCGAAAGATCGACCCCGGACACTTCGGCGCAGTGTCCACAGACCATCACCTTTCCACCGCCCGCCATGATCGCCTCGATGAGATCGACCACGGGCGGGAAGTCCTCGTAGCTGGTTTCCGCGGGGAAGGACGTAGACGCGAATATCGGCGCCGCAACGCTTCCTTCGATTGCTTCATCACGCTGCGCCGCGCATTAGACTACTCGGCGGAGAGAACCGAAGGAAAGGCGGCTGATGGCTACCAACGTGATCCGATATCGCCATGGAGGTGAGACCCGCTGGGGCGTCGCCGAAGGAGCGGCGGTCAAGCCCATTGACGGTGAGTTTGCGAGCACTCGGGACTTCATGCTGCGAGGGGTCGAACGCGTTCGTTCGGGCGACGGAGTGGGGAACGGCGGCACAGCTCTCACCGACGTCGAAATCCTCTGCCCCATCACGCAGGACCGGCAGTTCCTGTGCCAGGCCATCAACTACCGCGCCCACATGCTCGAATCGGGCCTCGACCCCGACGCCAGCCCCTTCAACATCTTCTTTCGCAAGGCTTCATCGTGTCTGGCGCCCGCGGGCACCGACATCGTGAAACCTGCGCACGTCGAGCTCCTCGACTACGAGGTAGAGATCGGGCTCGTGTTTTCCAAGGACGTCTCGAAGCCAACCGAGGTCAGGGCCGGCAATCTTCACGAGCATGTCGGTGCGCTGGTCTTGGTGAACGACATCAGCGCCCGGGACGTGCAGCTGCCAGAGATGCAGTTCTATAAAGGGAAGAGCTACCGCACCTTTGGGCCGGCCGGTCCGTACCTCACGTTGGTCACGCAGGAAGACCTGGCGCGTTTCGACTCGTTGAGACTCCAGCTTTCGGTCAACGGAGAAACCCGGCAAAACTCTCTCGCCAGCGACATGGTGCACAAACCAGCCGCGACGCTCACGGAGCTCTCTTCATTTCAGAATTGGGAGGCCGGCGACATCCTTGCCACGGGTACGCCGGGCGGATGTGCGCTCAAGGCGCCCCCCAAACCCATAATGATGTTAGCGCAGATCATGTCGCCGAAGCGGCGCCAGAAGTTGATCCGGCGCGCCGCGCAGAAGAATTCCCGTCGACTTCAAACAGGCGACATCGTCGAAGCGTCGATTCGAACCGATGACGAGGCAATCGACCTCGGCGTGCAACGAAGCCGCGTCGTCACGGCCGGGTAGCGAACCCTTAGCGCCGACGTTGAATCGCCTGCGTGGCTTGGTCGTAGGTGCCCTTACGGCGTGTACCAAATAGGCGACGTGTACGCGCGCTCCTGAAGGGACGTCGGGACCTTCGGATCCAATTCCACTCCGAAGCGCTTGGCGTCATACGCTGTCCACCGCGGTGTCGGAATCTCCAAAACGCGCAGGTAGTAGAACGCCGATTGCTTCGGATCAAAGTCCGGATCGGTCCAAACAGCGATCAGCTCAGGGTCACCGATCGTGTTGGTCCACGTCGCCTCCTTCGCGTTGACCGTGTTGCCGACAGGCGGGAGCTTGCCGTTCGCGTCGAGCTCGCGACGTTCTGCGTCGCCCCAGGCAATATCGTAGACCTTCTCGTAGGTCTTGCCGCCCTTGCCGAGCCAGCCCTTGACGACCTGGATTCGATCGAGGTTCCCGCTCAGCGGATCTTTCAGCGCCGCGACGAGGAAGCTCGGAGACTTCCCACCGGGTGCGTTGGTCAGGCTGCCCCCCATCGGCACGCCCTTCGTGTAGCCGATCTCGGCCGGCAGACGGCTCAGCGCGTCCTTCTCCTCGAACTCCCAGCCACCCCAGAAGCGCACCAGAATGCGCGGTCCGGTCGTCGCATAGACCTCCTTGCGCCACATCGCGTCCCACAGAGCCTCGCGCGTGTTGTCGGTCGCCCATACGCCGGCGTAACCCGACGCTGACATCGCCCAGCCGTCGTACTGCCGCCCGGCAAACTTCGCCATCGGGTGATCCCATCGCTCCGCCGACGGCTCGGTGCCAGCGTGTTTGCCGATGTAGTTCTCTTCCTCGACGGCGGAAAGAGCCGTGTGCGTGTCGGTCGACCCGACCATGCCGAACTTGTACGGGTTCGTCCCAAGCTTCTCTTCCAACTTCAGACCATCGCGTAGCGCCCGGCGCGCATACTCGCGGCGAATCATGTCGTCCGTCTTGACGACGGTCAGGTTCAGATTGCCGATCGCCAGCGTCTCGAAGTCGGCGAACTCGTCTTCCGGCGACATCAATGGGTGCGTCTCGCCGTCGCCCTTGATCTGCGTGACCTCATAAAGCGGCTCCCAACGGGCGCGATTTTTCGCATAGCCCTTTTTCAGGCGCTTTCCGGTCGCGGGGTTGACCTCGTACGGGAACATGACGCCGTTCGACATGTTGCCGTTGTGTGCGAGCGCCAGCACCTTGCCGCCGGTCGTCTTCTCATAGCCCTCCATCCAGGCCCAGAGGTCTTCCGGGTTGAAGCTCTCAGCGGTCGTGTAAGGCACGACGCGGCGCGCGACATCACCGTCGTCGCGGTACAGCACATTGCGGTGCAGGTTGATCCCGTCCTCGGTGGACGTCCATTCGTAGCCGATCATCGCGGTAAACCTGCCCGGCTCGTTGAAACGCTCGGCAATGTCGATGTACTCGTCCCAGACGGTCTGTTGGAACTCGCGATCGAGCACGACCTCGGGCGTCGTGCCCTGCGAGAACGCGTTGATGACGTCCATCGTCGCCTTGAACGCGGACTCACCGCCCTCGTTGAACTGATTGTACCACTTGCGGACCTGCGGGTCGGCAAGCAGGCGCGGGTTGCCTTTGCGGATCTCCTTCATCGCGCCCATGCCGTCCGAGTGGTCGGCGACGACGAGCCAGTCGAGCGGCCGACTCAGCTTCATCGGCACGCCGCTCGACGACTTGACCTCTTCGCCGCGTGCGAAGCGATACGCCTCCTCGGGGCCGATCCGCGCGCCGAAGCCGTTCGCATCGAGCGAGTTATCGGTATGCACGTGTGTGTCGCCCCAGTAGACGCGGGTCGGGAAGTTGCGGCCCGCATACGGCGAGTACCCTGGTTCTTTGACCGACGCGCGGACGGTGTCTGCATCGCCCTGCGGCGACAGACCGGGAAACGTATCTTCGGCGCTCGCCTCCGGCACCCCGGCACCAAGAGCGATGAGACCGACGAAGAGAGGCACCGTGAGACGAGATCGGGAGTAGAAACGCAGCATGGTGTATCCCCTAGCACACCGATGGAGTGCGATTGCTGATCGTCGAACTACCACGAGATTCCGTTAGACGGGCTAGACGAGCGCCCTCTCTCGAGAAGCGGATCCACCTTTGACGAGACTGTCTGGCGCTCGCGCTAGACCGGCTCTAAATGCCTTAGGTGTTCTTGAACCGGACAGCTAGGTGCAGCGTCCTTGCTGCCTGCCTTCATCTGGCCTGGTCGCCCACCGCTACCTCGCAGGAGATCGACACGGGTCCCTGGGCCGACTCCAGCGTGCTCGTACGCCTGGCAGGTTCCTATCGGTATGCAGGGACGCCCGCGGACGATCACGCGAGAATCGACGCTTCGATTCAGGCGGCCATCAGCAGTTTAGGCTGGCTCGGCCGGCGGATCGCCGCGAGCAGGCTCGCGAATCACAAGGAGCTTCCGCGGCAAATCACGATCGGTCGCAGGGGAGACGAGCTCTCGGTCATCATGGGGAAGTACGATGCCGTCGCAGCCTTCGATGGGTCACCGAAAGCGCTCGTCGCCCCAAACGGGCGCGACGCAAAGCTCTCCTACCGTGTCTCCAAGGAAGAGATCATCCAGTTCTTCGTGTTCGAGCACGCCAAGCGGAAATCGACTTATCGACTCGACAACGAGGGCAGGCTCGTCATGTCGGTTTTCATGACGAGCGAGAAGCTCGCGTCCCCGATCGTCTACGACCTCGTCTACGAAAAGGACGAACTCTGACTCATCCCTCGTTCATGGCGCGGATGATGTCGGCGCTGCGTTCGTCGCGAGCATGCCCTTGAAACTGTCGCGATAGGTCCACGCGAGGAAGAGCTGCAGCGCGACGATCACGATAGCCATCGGGAGGCCGCCCTGATCGAGAAAGAGGTGCACCAAGAGAATGTTGATTGAAATCGGTGCGAGGATAGTCAACCCAAGCGGGAGCATCCTCCCCGTCAGAATCATCAGGCCGGCGAGAACCTCCGTCGCCTTCACGATCGGCATCATGTAACCAGTCGCCATGAGAGCGCCCATGAAGTCGCCCATCGCCTCGTTGTGCTCGGGCACGGGGATGAAATGAAAGAAACCGTTGAGGCCGAAGATCACGAAAATCAGACCTAGAATGACCCTGGCGCCGGTAATTGCATGTCGCATCTGTGCTCCTAGCCGCGGCCGATCTTGCCCGCGTCCAGCCCACCCTGGGGCATCCTTGGCGAAGCGCCAGGGCCCTGCGCGACTGTTGACTGGAATTCATTGATGTTTCTGGCAATCTCTAACGCAATGAACCAGGTGCGGCGCGTCGGTCCCTGGACCGCCTCAGAGGTCCATCGGTTCCTCGACGAGGCGCGTATCCCAATGCGCCTCGCGGCAAACACGCCGTCCGGGTTTCCGGTCGTTCTGTCGCTCTGGTTCCTGCGCCGCGAAGACGAGCTGCTTGCTGCGGTCCACCGGGATGCTCGAATCGCCAAGCGACTGAAGGACGACGAACGGTGCGGCTTCGAAATCGCTCCGAACGAGCCGCCGTATTACGGGGTCCGGGGTCTCGCGCGGGCGAGTCTAGAGTCCGACGGAGCGAAGGCACTTCTCGAAGAGCTGCTCGTTCGGTACCTCGGAACCACCGACTCCAAGCTTGGTCGCTTCCTTCTCGGGCGTGCGGACGAAGAGCTGGTGATTCGCGTTCGACCGACGCGCGTCGATTCTTGGGACTACCGCGAGCGAATGGGATCTTGAGCCGCTTGCACCGAGGCGGTGCTGCGCACGCTCGGCATCGGCATGATGCGCCTCTACGACACGCTCGACTCGCTGGGCATCAAGCTCGACGTGCGCGCCGCCGTCGAGCATGCCCAATGTTAGAGCGCTGGGCGCTGGGCATGGCATCCGATGGCAAACCGTGATCAGAAGCGCCGTCGGCGTGCCTCGGCGTTGAATCGAAGCGCGACACCCACATGGTGCCTTCCAAAGGTCGGCGCGAAGCCGAACAGCCGACCGCTCGACTGGGTAGGCGCCTGACCGTGTTGATACGCATCCCAGGCTTTGATGGGCGGAGGGGTTCCAAAAGAGCTTGCGAAATTGACTCCGCCCCCGACGACCAGAAGCCCGCCGGCGACGTAACCGGCTACGCGACCCCCAGACGAGAGATCGGCAAGCGGCGTGGCGATCAGGATCGCGACGCCGGCGATTGTCGTTGCGAGACCGAGCCACCGAGCGAGTTTCTGCACCCGCTGTGCATGTCGGGCGGCGGCATGGAACTCGCCTTCAAAGCGAGCGAGCTGGGTGTCGCCGATCCCGTCGTCCGCGGCGCCTCGATAGCGACGCGCGAGCTTTTCCGATTCGCTCTCAACCACGAGGCGAAAGACCCCCAACGCGACCCCGAATGCTCCAGCCGCAGTGAGCGCGACACCACCGCCTTTTGAAAGTTCGTTATTCGGCGGCTTGATCAGTAGAGCGAGACCAAAACCAAGCCCGGTGGCTCCGACCGCAAGCGAAGAACCACCGGTGAACCGACGCT
>JBLYYU010000220.1:0-11661 GCA_048550275.1 Polyangiales bacterium | reverse complement strand
TTCAACAAGGTTGGCCCCCTGCTTCCGCAGAACTTCCAGCTGATCAACATCAACAGCGAGCCGATGCAGCTCATCTACGACATGCCGCTTCCGCTTGGCGAGCCGCACTACGCGCAGATGATCAAGGCTGACAAGCTCAATCCGGTCGATGTGTACAAGCCCGCTGGTTACGACGTGGTAACCGACAAGCCGAACCCGAACGCCGTCAAGGCCAAGGAAGAGCGCATCGAGCGCGACGGCAAGAACGTCCATGTGTACATGACCTCGGTTCGAAGCCACTTCACGCCGGACATCGTTCGCGTGAAGAAGGGCGACATCGTGCATCTGCACATCACCAACGTGGAGCAAGCCCACGACGCGACCCACGGCTTCACCGTTGGCTCGTACAACGTCCACAGCAGCCTCGAGCCCGGCAAGCACGTCGACATCACGTTTGTGGCTGATAGAGAGGGCACATTCCCGTTCTACTGCACAGAGTTCTGCTCGGCTCTCCATCTCGAGATGGCGGGCTACCTTCTGGTCGAACCCAGCTAATGCGCGGCGCCGCACGTGTCGGTCGTGGGCTGACTGCCCTCGGCCGGGCGTGCCTCTGCGCCTCGTTTCTGGTTGCGGCTGCCTCGTGCGCGCGTGAAGCGGCGCCGTCTCCGGAATCGAGGACGGCCGCCGCGCCGCCGTCGAGGCCCGACGACTGCGTCGCCGTTCGAGCGGGCGCAGACTTGCAGGCGGCCATCGAGGGCGCCGCTGAGGGAGCGTCCCTCTGTCTAGCGAGCGGATCGTACGACGGCCCGCTCGTCATCGGCAAACGTATCGAGATTTGGGGCACGCGCGATGCGTTCATCAAGTCGAAGGGTCAGGGGACGACCATCGAGATGGAAGCCGACGGCTCCGTACTTGCTGGACTGACTGTCGATGGAAGTGGAGGCCGTTTCGACACGCTGGACGCAGCCGTCCATGTCACCGCCGACGACGTTCGTGTCGAGGGCGTACGCGTGCAGGGCGCGGCGTTCGGTCTCTTGATCGAGAAATCGAACCGAGCCTCGATTGTCGACAACATGATCCAGGGGCCAGATGAAGGGCCGCTCGGCCTTCGTGGTGATGGAATCCGACTCTGGGAGACCCGCGACTCCGTCGTACGAGGCAACCAAGTCATCGGCTGCCGCGACATGGTCGTCTGGTACTCGAGCGGCAACCGGCTCATCGACAACACAGTCGTCAGAAGTCGCTACGGCACGCACTTCATGTACAGCCACGAGAACGTCGTCGAGGGCAATCGGTATCTCGACAACGTGGTCGGCATTTTCATCATGTACAGCCGGAACCTGAGGCTGCGCGACAACCTGCTCGCGCGCTCGGGCGGGCCCGGGGGGATGGGACTTGGCATCAAGGAGTCCGGCAACTTGACCGTGTCGGCCAACGCGTTCATCGCCAACACCAAAGCCGTCTACATGGACACCGCACCGCTCGAGCCCGAAGATTTCAACACCTTCGAGAACAACGCGTTCTTCCACTCGGAGATCGCGGTTCTCATGCACTCGAGCGAGAAGCGAAACGCATTTCGAGGCAATCATTTCGTGAGCAACCACTCGCAACTCCAGGTGGAAGGTGGCGGCAACGCGTTGGCGGTCGACTGGCAGGGGAACTCCTTCGACGACTATGCCGGTTACGACATGGACAACGACGGGTTCGGTGACATTCCCTACGAGCTCCGACGACTGAGCAGTCAGCTCGAGAGCACGTATCCGCAACTTCAGTTCTTCCGAGGCGCGATCACGCTTCAGCTGCTCGATGCTATCAGCTCCCTGTTCCCAATGGTCGAGCCCGAAACAACGATGATCGATCCGCGACCCAGCATGGGTTCGCTGGACTGGAGCACGTTCGATGCGCGTTGAGGGCCGAGCCATTCGCAAGCGGTTCGGCAAGGTCGAAGCGCTCCGGGGCATCGACTTCAGCATCCCGTACGGCGGGAAGGTGGGCCTGATTGGCCCCAACGCGTCGGGCAAGTCGACGCTGATTCGCATCATTCTCGGCTTACTTCGTTGCGAAGGCGAGCTACTTCTCGATGGCGAGGGGAAGCGGACTATGGAAACCGCTGACCGGATTGCATACGTGCCTCAAATCGCGCCGAAGTTCGGCGCCTCGGTGGGTGAAGTCATCAAGGCGATCACTCGCGTGCGGCAGATTTCCCCCGACTCCGTAGTTAGCGCCGGCAAGGAGCTCGGGATCGACCTGAAAACGGTCGAGCGGCAGGCGTTCCGCAACCTCTCCGGTGGCGCGAAGCAGAAGACTCTGATCTCACTGGCGTTGGCGAGTCAGGCGTCGCTGTATGTTCTCGACGAGCCGACGGCGAGCCTGGATACGCAGTCTCGTCGGGACCTATTCCAACTGCTCACCGAGCGGACTGCCGACGCGACCTTGGTCCTTTGTTCCCACCGGCTCGAAGAGATCCGCACGCTGGTCGATCGGGTGATGGTCCTCGAGGAGGGAGGCCTCGCCTACTTCGGCCCGACCGAGGATTACCTCGATCGGATGACATTGAGCACGATTGACGTGCAGCTCTCCAATGGCTCGGCTAACGAGGCGCTCGCAAACATGGGGTTTCAACCCGGGGTCGCCGGCTGGTGGAGCCGTACGGCCACTCGATCCGAGAAGCTCCGGCTCGTAGGGGAGCTCTCCCAATCTTTCCAGGGGCAAATCCTGAATCTACTGGTGCGCGATGCCGACGCCGTGCAGCTCGAGGACCAAGGAGACTGAATCGATGTCGAAGACTATCATCAAAGCGCTACTATTGGCGCTAGCGGCCGTCGCCGCGATCATGGCCTTCATTCGCTTCAACGAAGCGACGCTCCCCGAAGGCGCCGTTCCGGTCGTCTGGGACAGCGAGGTTTGCGGTCACTGCAAGATGCATGTGGGCGACCCACGATTCGCCGCGCAGCTTCAAACCAGCGAGGGCGACGTGCTGAATTTCGATGACCCCGTCTGTCTGTTCGACTATCTCGGCTCGCACGAGCTCTCCGTTCACGCGATCTACTTCCGCAATCATCTCGAGGACGGTTGGTTGCCGGAGTCGGAAGCCGCTTTCCTTCCTGCCGAGGAATCCCCGATGGGGTACGGAATCAGCGCCGTCCCCAAGGGAACGCCGGACGCGCGGGACATGAGCTGGGCCAAGGAAACCGTCGAGAACCGTCCCCACCATCAACACGGTGGGACATGAGCCGTCAGCTTCGTTCGTACCTGGCGGTCGCGCAGCTCGATCTCGCGGAGGTTCTCCGGTCGCGCTGGCTTCTGTTCTGCGTGATCGTGTACGCCGTGCTCGCGGGCGTGTTTCTTCTCGTGGGGATGCGCGAGTCGACCGTTTTCGGATTCACCGGGACAGGCCGAGTCCTGGTCTCGTACGTGCACGCACTTCTCGTGCTGCTTCCGTTGATGGCGCTCGTCGCAACTGGACAGGTCGTCAACAAGGCGCGGGACGACGGGACCCTGGAGCTACTGTTCAGTCAGCCGATTTCCCGTGGCGCGTTCTTCAGCGCGATATCGACCGTCCGTTTCGTAGTGCTCTTGGCGCCGCTCGCCCTGCTCATGGCTGCCGTGGGCATTTTCGGCAGATTGGCTTTCGGTCAGGAGATCGCCTGGAGCTTCATCGGCCACTGCGTCGTGCTCTGTTCGGTGCTGGTCTGGTCGTACTGCGGCATGGGCCTCTGGGTCTCGACGACCGTGCAGAACTCCGCGCGGGCGACGATGTATCTTCTGTTGATTTGGGTCGCCGGCATCGCCCTCATGGATTTCGCCCTGGCCGGCATGATGCTCCAGTGGCGTATGGAGCCCCGGGCCGTATTCCTGCTGGCAGCTCTGAACCCTGTCCAGAGCATCCGAATGGCCCTACTATCCTCAGCTGATCCCGAGCTGAGCGTGTTGGGGCCGGTGGGGTTCTATCTTGCCAACCAAATTGGCAGCACAGGGCTCTACGCCCTTGGAGTTGCATGGCCCATGATTCTCGGATCGGTCGCCTGGATGGGCGGGCTTTGGAAACTGCGTCGAGGAGACGTCGTCTAGGAAGTGAAGCGCTGGAGGAAGCGAAATGTCAAAAGCAATGGATGCATTCTATCGATTCTTGGATGAGCCGATCTTCCCGTGGGCACGCGTCGTACTTGCGCTCCTGACGATCTTCATCGGCCTGAGCTTCACCGCTCCAATGTGGCACCTGAACATGGAGGCGCCGCAGTATCCTCAAGGGCTCGATCTCTACGTCTATTCGTACAAGGTCGATGGCGGAAACGACGGCAACGACGTCCAGGAGATCAATGTCCTGAACCACTACATCGGCATGGCTCCGCTCGATCGAGCCGCGCTGACCGACCTCGACTGGATCCCATTCCTTTTTGCCGCGATGGTGATCTTCGCGCTCCGGACCGCCGTCATCGGCAAGGTTGGGTCGATGATCGACCTGCTCGTGATGACGACCTATGCAGGCGCGTTCGGATTCGGGCGTCTCTACTACAAGCTCTATGCGTTCGGGCACAACCTCGACCCAAGGGCGCCCGTTACCGTCGAGCCATTCACACCGGCCGTGCTCGGTAGTAAACAGATTGCCAACTTCACGACCCATGCATATCTCGGTGCGGGCACCTGGTACATAGCGGTTTTCGCGACCGGTCTGACCGTGCTTCTGCTGTTGCACCTCTTCATCGGTCGTAAGCGACACGTGGCCAGCCTGAGCGCCTGAACGCCAGAGCGCCTGAGCGGCCGCCGGGACAGCTCTGGAGAGCCGATTCGTCCGCTTGCTGGAGTCCGGCGCCGAAGGCTGACACAATGTATCAGGCTCGATGGAACCGAACCTGAACACCTTCGTCGTCTCGGACATGCACCTCACGGAAGCGGCGGATCCTCAACCGTCGCGCCCGCTTTGGATGGCCTACAAGCGCCGGGAATTCTTCATCGATGAGGATTTCGCTCGCTTTCTCGTCCACATCGAAGCCAAATCCGAAGGGCCGATCGAGCTGCTCCTCAACGGCGACATATTCGATTTCGACAGCGTGACCAGCGTTCCGAGCAAGGACCCGCGAGTCGAATGGCTCGAGCGCTCTCGCGGCCTCGGAAGCGAGGAATGGAAGAGCCAGTACAAGATGGGCGTCATCATCGACGACCACCCACGTTGGTTCGAGGCGCTCCGAGATTTCGTCACACGCGGGCACCGACTGGTCTTCATCATCGGCAACCATGATGTCGAGCTCTACTGGCCCTCGGTACAGCGAATGGTCTGTGACGCCCTCGGTGCTGCGTTCCCAGCGAACATCGGCGAGGACGAAGGCAACGATCCGATCGTGTTCTGCAACTGGTTCTACGTGAGCGGCGGCGACACTTACGTCAGCCACGGCCATCAGTACGATCCCAACTGTGTCGTCCGAGACCCGATCGACCCACTGGTCGAAGTTCACGGAGAGCCGCGCGTGCGCATTCCCTTCGGGGACCTAGCAGCGCGATACATGCTCAACGGCATGGGATATTTCAACCCGCACCAGTCCGAAAACTACATCATGAGCGCGCTGGCGTACCTGCGTTTCTTCTTCAAGTACATGCTCCGGACCCAGCCGCTTCTGATCTGGACCTGGTTCTGGGGCGCGTACACGACACTGTGGATTTCCCTCCGGACACACTGGCTTCCGGCTATGCGCGATCCCATGCTCGTAGACGACAAGGTCCGCGCGATCGCTGCGCGGTCGCAGTCCACCCCATCGATGGTTCGAAAGCTCAACGCCCTTCACGTTCCCTCAGCGACCAACAATCCATTCCGGATCAGCCGAGAGCTCTGGCTAGACCGCGCCTTTTTCCTGCTGGTAGCCCTGTTCCTCGCCTGGCAGGTGGTACTTCACATCAACATCGCCTGGCCGATAAGCCCACTATGGGTATTCGTACCCGCGCTCTTGTTCCTGCTTCCCTATGCAGCCTACGCCTCCTCAGTCCGGCCCACCGTGTTCGAGACGCCCTTGCTCACCGAGAACCTGGCGGACCTGATCTTCAAAATCACCGGCGCTCGCCGGGTAGTCTTCGGGCACACCCATCAGCCCAAGTGTGAACAGGTCGGGCCGGTCACGCTCTACAACGGAGGCTTCTGGTCCCAGGCCTTTGCCGACCCCGAATGCACGATACGCCTTGGTGAGCAGACTTTCGTTTGGATTCGACCGGGCAAGGACCGGGTAGGGCGCATCGCGGAGCTCTGCGAGTGGAAGGCCTTCGAGGAGACGCCGGTTCGGTCTCTGTGCACGGAATCTTCGGCTGCGGGCGCCGAAGTGCAAGTCGGCCTGGGGGCTGGCGCGTGAAACAGCCGTTCGTCTACACCATGCGGGTCCGGTTCCGCGACACCGACATGCAGGGTCACGTTTACTTCGGCAACTACTTCGTGTTTTGCGACGAGGCGCTCGGCGCCTACATGCGCGCGGCGGATACACCCTGGCAGAACATGGTCGAGCGTGGGACGGACATGTTCTACGTCAACGCGACCTGCGACTACTCCGGAAGCGCCCGCTTCGAAGAAGACGTTCATATCGAAACCCGAATTTCCAAGATTGGCAACTCGAGCTTCACGAGCTCCTTCGTCATACGAAATGATCGCGATGAGACGCTTGCAACGGCCAGCGTCACCAGCGTCTGCGTCGACCCGAAGACCCGAGAAAAAGTGAAAGTGCCCGATTCCTTTCGTGCGGCGATCGCAGTGTTCGAAGAGGGTCGGGGCGCGGCTTAAGCGCACGCCCGCCGCGGCGAAACCGGCCTCCTCAGGGCCGGTTTCACCATCGTGGCCGCCGTTCAATGCCCAGGGTCAAAGCGCGAGCCCGTTCAATGCGAAGCGAATGATGACCCGGTTGGGGGTCGTGCTGCCCTCGAAGAACGCGCCGACCAACCCCACCACGGTCTCCCAGGGGCCGAGTGCGAATGACACCCCTGACAGTTGAATGGAGTCTACGATTTGGTCCACTGCCTTTTCGAATTCCGGATCTTTGATTGCGTTTTTCATTGTTCTCTATCTTTCTCGATTCATGCCGCTTGCTTCCGATGCTCCCTTGCATCGATGAAGCTCACGGCGACGTTTGTGACTGCGCCATCGCGCAGGATTCGTTGATGGCCGAGGCCGTCTGTGGCGAGCAGGTTTGCGCCGGGCCAGGCCCGGGCGACGCTTTGACCAACTTCGAACGGGACCTCCTTGTCACTTCGATCGTGGATGACGAGGAGCGGAATCCGCATCGAGCGCGCATTCACGGTCGCTTGCATGTCCTCCATCCGCATTCCGAGTCGACGCTCGACCTTCGACTTGACCCGAGCACGCACCGCGTCGCTGATGCCAATCGCCGAGCCGAAGATCTGAAGGAACTCTCTTGGGTCGGAGGGCGGCGAGATGAAGACCGCGCGCTCGAGCTGAAGTCCTTGCGAGAGAGCGAGCGTCGTAGCGGCGCCACCGAGAGAGTGCGCCACAATCCCGTACACATCTCCGAGCTCATCCGCGACGTTGCGGATGCACTCTGCGAGCTCCGGCAATGACAGATGGCCGCCCTGGGAGTCGCCGTGACCGATCGCGTCGAACGCAACGACCCGATAGCCCCGGTCGAGGAGCGGGGAGACGAATCCGCCGAGCTGAGTCCCCCGACCGTTCCAGCCGTGAACGAGAAGGACCGTTGGCCCCTCACCCCAGGACCAGGCTTGCATCCCTGCAAGAGTCATCGAAGTTGCGCTCCCGAGAACGTCCCGCTCTCCGGGTCGCGGCGTTCTTCGGCTCGTTCGGCGAAAGAGCCGCGCCGCGACAGCGGACGTGAGACCGGGGGCGAAACTGCTCGCTCTCGCGAAGCCCTTCTTCACTAAGCTCGGCCCAGAGTAATAAGACCGAACGATCGTGCTTTTTTGTGAGGTCAAGAGAATGTCTGTGCTGGCGGTGGTCATGGGGTCTCTCCTCTAGTGCGAGCGTTCGAGCAGCGATTCGAATGCCTGGTAGGCGTGCTGCTCGGCCTTCGGCTCGCCCAGGAGGCGACCGAAATGGTGAAATGCGGCGGTGATCGAGTTCAGCTCGAAGACGAACTGGTCGAGATCCAGGTCGCTACGGAACTGACCCTCGTCGACGCTGATTTCGGCTGCGCGCCTGAGCGTTTCCCCGTAGTCCCGCTGGATTTCGATCAGGAAGTCGCGCGCAGGGCCGGGCTGATCGTCGAGCTCCGCGGAAACGGCGTAGAAAATGCAGCCTCCTGGGAGCTCGGCCTCCCACTGCTCCATTGTGTTCTTGAATATCGACCGGATGCGAGCTTCGCCGCGCGGCTGCTTCAGCGCCGGAGCGATGACGATGTCGACGAAGCGTCGGCGCGCTTCCTCGAGCACCTGAAGCTGCAACTGCTCCTTCGAGCGGAAGTGGGCAAAGAGGCCGCTCTTCGACATGCCGGTAGCGCCGGCGAGAGCTCCGATCGAGAGCTTGTCGAGACCAACCGTGCTGACGAGGTCGAGTGCCTCGTCGACGATGGCGGCCTTGGTTTGTTCTCCCTTACCCATGCCCTGATAATAATACGACCGTTCGTTTCGTCAACGAAAAGATCCAGAATTCGTATTTGAGTAATGAAACCGAGGGCTTCAGTCGCAGCTCGGGACCGATGACCCTGGGACGGTCTGCGGCGGGAAGTACTCACCGGGGTCTGCGAACTCCAAGTCGACAGTTCCCGCGTCGTCACCGAAATCGCCCCGAATTCGAAGATGATTCGAGCCCCCGACCTCGTCGTACTGCATCGAGAACTCATTGGACTCGGTCCATTCACCCAGGAGACCGACCGGAATGTCGGTGGGGCCCGTCTCCGAGAATCGCGGCACTCCGTCCATGCCAACCGGAAGAGCGAACGCGCCGTCCCCAAGGGTGAGGTCGAACCAGACCTCCGAGGCGGAGTCGAAGCGGAGCGAAATGCAGCTCACGCCAAACTGGTTGTCGGCGAGCTGGTAGATCTTGCCCGAGACCTCTTCGGCCATCGGCGGCAGGGCAGGAACCGGCTTGGCTTGTGGGGGCGTGGTCGCATTTTCGATTGCCCGGTTCAGGCGTGCGTACGCGTCCGGGTTCGGAGCGATGGGCGAGTCGGACTTCATTGCGGCCACCAGCACAGGCGCGATCTCGCCGCGGACGTCGAGGCCGCGTCCAGTGAAGACTGCCACGATGTCTTTGTCCGGCCAAACAATGATTGCCTGACCGCTGCGGCCGCGCGCCTCATACACGCCCTCAAATGCGCCCGCGAGTACCCACCATTGATAGCCGTACCCTGTCCCATCGGGATCAGCGATCACGTGGGAGCGGGTTGCTTCGTCGACCCAGGCTTTCGAAACTACTTGTACGCCATTCCAGGAGCCTTGGTTCAAGAACAGCAAACCAATCCTCGCCATGTCGCGCGGATGAAGTTGCAGGTCGCCCCAGCCGTGGTTCACGCCCTGGGGATCCATGGGCCAGGCCACCTCGGTGATTCCTAATGGGTCGAATAGGTTCTCTTTGGCGAATTCGAGCGGGCTCGCCTCGCTGGCCTTGGCGACCATGGCCGACATGAGATGCGAGCCGGGGCTGCAGTACGCGAACTCCGTCCCCGGCGTGACCGCCAGAGGGAGATTCAAGGCGTACCGCGCGTAGTGATCCGTTCCGCGCATCTCGTTCAGCTCGGGCTCACCGGGCGTTCGGCCGCAGTCCAGGCCTGAGGTCATCGTGATGAGATCGCGTACGGTGATCTCGGCTCGTTCGTCCGCCGGCGGCACCGGGACCAGCTCGGGGAAGGACTCAATCATGCCTTGGTCCAGGGCGAGCCGTCCCTGATCAACCGAGATGCCGACGAGAGTGGAGGTCACGCTCTTGGTCACCGAGGCAAGGTCGTGCGTGCGGTCTCCAAGGTATGGGTAGAAGTACGCGTCGAGAACCAGCACACCGTTCCGAACCAGTTGCAGGCTATCGATCGGAAGGTTCAGCTTCTTGATCTGTTCGATAATCTCAGCCAGCTCGGCGGAGTCGAAGCCTTGCTCTTCTGGAGCGGCTGTCGGCCAGTCGCCGAGCGGCGCCGCCGACTCGGATTTGCAGCTCGAACAGCCCCAGCAAAGACAGAGCAACGTGAAAGCAAGAACGGGAACACGCCAAGTCTCGCGCATGGATGCACCTCTCCGATCCGGACGATCAAGCAGAGTTTAGTGCTGCAATGCGAACTGGTCTACGCACCCGCGAACGGCGCGTAATGCGCAAGCATTTGGCAAAATTCCCCGTCTCGTCTAAACATTTGGCGGTCCTCTGCGTCGAACTCGCATGAGGACGGCCCGGGCGCGTAGAAAGGAATCCGGAGAGCAACCGATGGTTTGGACAAAAATGGGGATCGCTGCAGTGACCGCGGCTGCGCTTGTGGGTTCGCTGCTGCTGACCGCAGCCTCGGAGGCGCAAGTCGATCCGGACCCGGCCGCTAAGAACATCCTCACGTTGGAGGTCTCCGGCGTCAAAGAGCAGGGAGGCACCATGGCCTGTGCGCTTTTCTGGGAGAACAAAGGGTTTCCCCGAAAGCACCGCCGCGCGCTTCGCCGCACATGGGTCACTGTCGAAGGTGAGACCGTCCGCTGCGTGTTCAAGCGCACCGGGCTGGGTGAGTACGCTGCGTCGGTGTTCTTGGACCTCAACGGGAACGGCAAGCTCGACACGAACGCAATCGGTAGCGCCAAGGAACCCTGGGGGGTTTCTCAAGACGCCAAATCGAAACGATTCGGGCCGCCGCTCTACAAAGACGCCAAGTTCGAATACAAGGGCGGGACGGTGACGGTCCCGATCAAGCTCCAACACGACTGAGCAGAGGACGGGTCCACGAAGGTCGGGTCTCGGTCCTAAATGAACACGATCTGAGCGCCCTCACTCATATCCATGAAGTCCATGGCCGTGAGCACTTCTTGGACCTGGGGCACCAAGTCGTCCTTCGTGAGCTTGAACATGTCGAGAGCCATCTGGCATCCGTAGAGGTCGGCTCCGGCGTCGTCGAGCATCTCGATGAACTCGCGGATTGGCGGAATCTCCAGCCGCTCCATCTCTTTGCGCATCTGCGCGGTCGCGAGAGCTTCGACACCCGGCAAACCCGCGATCATCGCTGGAATCGGAGCGGAGGGGTTCCCGACGAGGTTCAAATGAAGATGGTCGATCTTCTTCTTGTTCACGATGTCGAGGCCCCAGAACGTGAAGAACAGGCGCGCGTCGAGACCAGCCATGCGAGCCGCGTTCGCCAAGATCAGCCCTGGGTAAGCCATGTCGAAGCTTCCCTTCGAGCAAATCACGCTCAAGCTTCGTTTCTTTTCGGTTCCTGAATCGGTCATTGGTTTCTCCTGACGAGTTTGGCTACAGGCACGATTTGGGTTTGGGGATGCCGGCGATCTTCGCGATCAGTTTCGCAGGGCCATCCGGGAACAGCTTGTAGATCGCTTTGATCGGCGTTTCCGAGCGCTTGCTGATCTTGCGAAGTCCAGGGCTCGAGCCCGACTCGGCCTCGATCGCGCGGGCGGTGTTCAACACCTTCCAATGCGCGTCTCCGAGCTCGACTCCGAGTTGTGACGCGTATTCGTTTGCGACGTCCTCCGACCAGTCCCCTGCGTTCGTGAGATAGCCCTCGGCATCTTTTTGTAGTGCTTCGAGTGACATCATTCTCCTCC
>JBLYYU010000219.1:0-2690 GCA_048550275.1 Polyangiales bacterium | reverse complement strand
TCGTTGAAGCGCAGAAGCAAGGCCTTCCTCGGCGGGGCGACGTCAGCGGCAAACGAAACCTCAGCTACATCAGCGAGGAGTTCGACATCACGGATGAAGCCGACTGGCTGACCAAGGTCGCCGGCTCCAAGCACATCGTGCTTCTAGCCGAGGAGTCCCAGAGCGCCATGCTTCGTGGCATCCCGGGCGCGGACGAGCTCCGCATTGTGACTGCCGAGCCCACGGTGGAAGCCTTGCTTGCTGCCATTCCGAACGCAGCTGACGGCGTGATCATCTCAATAATGCGGCAGCTCAGCATCGCCGACCGCGAACGGCTGCTCGATGGAATCACCAAGCGTCGCCTTCCGAACATCGCGATCGGTCCTCGTTGGCTCGACCAGGGGGCGATGATGTCGATCCGCTCGCCGAACAACTCCCAACGCAGGGCGCAGCGCGCAGCGCTCAACCTCGACCTGATCCTCGAGGGCCGCCCGGCGGGTCAGATCCACGTCGACTTCGAGGAGCGCCAAGAGCTGCTGATCAACATGCAAGCGGCACGCGCCGTCGGCGTGCGACCGAGCTACGAGGTGCTCCTCGAGGCGGACATGATCCACGAGGAAGAGGCCACCGAGGAGAACCGCATCCACATGACGGGCGCGATGCGCGACGCGGTCGATAACAACTTGGACCTGCTGGTTTCCGAGAAGTTCGTCGAGGCTGGTGAAGAGGGGGTGAAGGTCGACCGCGGGCCGTTGCTGCCTCAAGGTCAGCTGCAGGTCGGTGCGGTCTACCAGGATCCGGATCGCACTATTCCAGGACTGTACGCCGAGTGGCAGGGGACGACGTTGGCTCGAGCCAGCCAGAGCCTCTACTCGGAGCGAGCCTGGACCCGTTTCAAGGGGCGTAGGCTCCGGCAAGAAGGGCGCCAATACGGTTACTTCACCGACGTGCTCGACATCATGCTCAGCTCGGGCGTGGCGTATGTCGGCGTCCTTCGCGCCGAGGCGCAGGAACGCATCCAGCGCAGGAACATCCAACTCACGCGAGAGTACCTAGAGCTGGCGCGGCTTCGCCTCGAGGTCGGTGTCGCCAACGCGAGCGAGCTCTATCGCTGGCAGGTGACGCTGGCCGACAACCAGGCAGCGGTGGTCGACGCGCGCGCGGTAGTCCAGCAGTCGAAGATCGAACTGAACCGCGTGCTCAATCGACCCTCGGAACGCCCCATCGCACCGCTCGACCTGCCCGTCGACGATGCCGGACGGACCGAAGCGCCCAAAGACCCGATCAGCAAGTACATGAACGACCCCTGGTCCTTCGAGAGGCTCAGAGATTTCATGGTCCGGGAGGGACTGCGCAACTCACCGGAGGCCCGCCAGGTCGAAGCTCGAAAAGCTGCGGAACAACGCATCAACGAAGGACGCACGCGCGAGCTCTGGTTGCCTGAGTTCTTCGTGGAAGGCGGCATTCAGCACGACTTCTGGCGAGAAGGTGAAGGCGCCACGGTGCCGGAGCCCAACGATTTCGGCATCGGGCAACCCGACAAGTTCGGTTGGGACGTTGGCCTCTATCTCGCGATTCCGCTCTCCCGTGGCGGCTCCGGCGTCGCGGACATGCGTCGAAGCGCGATTTTGCTCGAACGACTAACCGCCGAGTTCGATCGCGTCGCGCAGAACATCGACACCGGCGTGCGCACCGAGCTCTACAACGCGGCGGCGGCGATGGCCACAGTTGGGCTCACGCGAAAAGCAGCAGTCGCCGCAGCCAACAACTTGGTGCTGGTCACAGACCTCTACCGCCGCGGCAAAGTCGACATCATCACGCTGGTCGATGCACAGACCCAAAGCCTGGTCGCCGACCTCGGTGCCGCGAATGCGGTGTACGACTACGTGCTTGCCCTGCTCTTCGTCAACCGTGAAGCCGGCCACTTCCGCAATCTCGACACGCCCGAGGCACAACAAGACTTTTCCCGCCGCCTCAACGAGTTTGTCTTAGCGTCCGAATCGGCCGACGTCACCGCAATGCCGGCCCCGTAGACAGCGCCGGAGTTCGGCTTTAGGCTCGTCTCTCCGGAACCCCCCGGACGAGGTCCCAATGACGAGATTCGTGCTGCGCGCGCCGCTGCTGCTCCTTACGATTGCGCTTTGGTTCGCTCTTGGCTCGCAGGCCGAGGCGCAAAGAAAGACGCCGACCTTCCGGATCATGATGGTCGCCGACGGCGAATCGCGGTTGTTTACCGAGCGCCAAGACCTGCTCAAGGCCGAGGTTCTCGAGCTCATGAAGGAAGACGCCTCGGTGGTTTTCGTCGAGCCCAATACCCAGACCAACTGGACGCTCGAAGCGGCTGAGGCCGCGCTCAAAGAGGGACTCGCAAATCGCACCGTCGACATGATCATCGTGTCGGGGCCGATGACCGGCGTCGCGGCTGGGCGGATCACCAAGCTGAGCAAACCCGTTTTGATTCCGTACGCCGCTCCGGAGCTACAGGGCCTGCCGCGGGACGGCAACCGGAGCGGCCGAAGGAACCTCGCGTACATCGCGGGGCTCTTGAACTTCGAGCGCAACATCAAGCAGCTGCGTGAGATCGTGCGCTTCGATCGCATGACGTTGATCGTGGGCGAAGAGGTCGTGAAACACCTGGACTCTCCCGAAAAGCCGGTGCAAGTCGCGAGCCAGCATCTCGGCGTGCACACGAGTCTGGTCATCGCCAGTGA
>JBLYYU010000218.1:0-27453 GCA_048550275.1 Polyangiales bacterium | reverse complement strand
CACCGGTGGTCTGCCTCGTGTTGCCGAGCTCTTCGAGGCACGTAAGCCCAAGGACCACGCGATCATCAGCGAGATCGACGGCACGGTCACTTTCGGCAAGGACACCAAGGGTAAGCGCAAGGTCGTCATCACCCCTGAAGTTGGTGAGCCGAAGGAGTACCTCATCGCCAAGGGCAAGCACCTCACCGTAAAGGACGGTGACCACGTGCGCGCTGGCGAGCCCCTGATGGATGGCCCTGCCAACCCGCATGACATTCTGAAGGTCAAGGGCGAGAAAGAGCTCGCCGCCTGGCTGGTCGACGAGATCCAGCAGGTGTACCGGCTCCAGGGTGTTGCGATCAACGACAAGCACATCGAGGTAATCGTTCGGCAGATGCTTCGGCGCGTTCGGATCAAGGAAACGGGCGACACCCGCTTCCTCCCGGACGAGCAAGTCGAAAAGACGGTGTTCGAGCGCGAGAACGAACGAGTCATTGCCAAGGGCGGGCAGCCTGCGGTTGCGGAGCCGCTCTTGTTGGGCATTACCAAGGCCTCGCTTTCGACGGACTCGTTCATCAGCGCCTCCTCGTTCCAGGAGACCACCAAGGTGCTCACCGAGGCCGCGATCAGCGGCAAGGTCGATGCCCTTCGCGGTCTCAAGGAGAACGTGATCATGGGCCGCCTGCTTCCGGCAGGCACCGGCCTCGGCGCGTACAACAAGATCGACATGGTTGTCGACGACGACGCGGTTCAGCCCTTGGCACCCGCGCCGGCATTCCTCGAGCCGGAGCCCGTCGCGGCTGCGGCTTCCGAGGAGTAGGCCCGAGTCCACTCGGCTAGACGAGGCCTGCGAATCGGCTGGCGCCCGCTGTGGCGATTCGGCTGACTCGTGGGCACGTCTGCGTGTAGAGTTGGTGGATGCAAGCGACAGCCAAGGGTTACCTGTTCGAGACGGACGAGCACCGCGCGTTGCGTGAGCAGATCCGTCGGTTCGCCGCAAACAGGATCGCGCCGAATGCGCTCGTATGGGAGGAAGCCAACGAGTTTCCGCGAGACCTGTATCAGGAGGCCGCGAAGGCTGGCTTCCTCGGGATTGGCTACCCAGAAGAGCTCGGCGGGAACGGCGGGGATTTGACCCATGTGCTCGTGGCCTCCGAGGAAATGGTCCTCGCCGGCAAGTCCGTCGGTACGCTCGTGGGCCTTGGCAGCCTGGGCATTGCAATCCCGCCGATCCTGAAGTTCGGAACGGACGAGCAGAAGGAACGCTTCGCGCGGCCGGCGCTAAGCGGCGAGAAGATCAGCGCGCTCGGCATCACGGAGCCTGGCGGCGGGAGCGATGTAGCTGCGGTTCGAACCAAGGCGGTGCGGGACGGTGACCACTACATCGTCAATGGATCCAAGACTTTCATCACGTCTGGCTGTCGAGCGGACTTCGTCACGGCGGCGGTCCGTACGGGCGGCGAGGGGCACGGAGGAATCTCGATGCTCGTGATCGAGCGGGACACTCCGGGCTTCTCGGTCTCGAGCAAGCTCAAGAAGACCGGCTGGTGGGCGAGCGACACCGCGGAGCTCGCGTTCGAGGATTGCCGCGTGCCGGCAAGCAATCTCATCGGACAAGAGGGCGCTGGCTTTCTGATGATCATGATGAACTTCGTGACGGAGCGGCTCTTCATCGCCGGACAGTGCGTCGCCATCGCAGAGCTCGCGTACCGAGAAGCAATCCAGTACGCGAAGGAGCGACACGCGTTCGGCAAGAATCTCGCCGGCTTCCAGGTCATCCGGCACAAGCTCGCCGACATGGCCACTCAAATCGCTGCGGCGAGGGCCCTCACAGGCGAGTGCGTCACCCGCTACCTGCAGGGCGAGCAAACACCTGCACTCGCGGCAATGGCGAAGAACACCGCGACAGATGCCTGCTCCGCGGTCTGCGACCAAGCTGTTCAGATTCACGGCGGCTACGGCTACATGCGAGAGTACGTCGTCGAGCGCCTCTATCGCGACGCGCGTCTGTACCCGATCGGTGGCGGCACTCGCGAAATCATGAACGAGATCATCAGCAAGGTGGAAGGCTACTGAGCGACCGGTCCGCTCTCAGTCTCCGCCGGAGACGAAGTCGGCGATGAGGGCGGACAGCTTCTCGATGAACACCGGTGTGATCTCGGTTCCGTGCGCCGCGGCGATTCGTTGGACCGACTCGCTGATCGTCTCCTCGGAGCGCTTCCAGGCTTCCAATAGGTCGGCGGCCAGCGAGTTGAGCTTCCGCGTCGACGCCCGATGAGATTCGTTTCGGTATACGCAGAGAATGGTTTCTTTGGGCTCGTAGCCCGATGGGGGCGTGGGAGATTGGTGTACGGGGTAGTCGAGCCGCAGGATTTCGAGTGCGGTCCCCAGAACCGGCCTCCGCTCGAACGAGATTTCGGCCCCAGGGGCCGCGGCCGGTGCGGCGTGCCGGACGGTCCAGGTCGCGATCTCGTAGCGAGCAAGGTCCGAAGCCCAGGCGGGCTGAGTGGCCTCCAAGACGGGGAGGGCGAACTCTGTGAGCTCACTGGGGACATGCCGAAGGTAGCGAGTCTTCGGACCACCCGTGCTCAGCCAGTCGTCGATCAAGCGTTCGAACGCCTCGTCCCCCAACGCTTGCTTGGTTCGCGCCAGAGCGACCCCGATGATTTGGACGAGCCGGTGTCGGACCATGTCCCGATACACCAGCCAGCGTTCGCGCGACCCGAGCAGCGCTAGATCGGCCTCGCTTGGCTCTGCTCCGAAGCAGACGCTTTGCATCGCTTTGGCATGCTCAGCCAGCATCGCGAACCTCCGTTGCGCGTCGGTAGATCGTCCAAAGCATTTCGAGCTCCGCCAAGAGCTCGTCGAGCGGCGGTACGTTGTTGTCCCGCTCCAAGAGGACCGGCACCGGGCCGATCTTCTGAAGCGCGTACTCGAACAGCTCGTACACGGCGTCGGGAACGGCTTCGCCGTGCGTGTCGATTCGCAGGCCGTCGTCTCGAACGAAGTGACCTGCTACGTGCATCTGAACAACGCGTTCGGCAGGGATCCTGTCGATGTATGCTCTCGGATCAAAATCGAAATTGCGGCTGTTCACGTAGACGTTGTTGACGTCGAGCAGCAGCTTCGCATCCGCGCGATCCAGAACCTCGACCACGAAATCGGCTTCGTCGAGGCCATTGTCGGACTGCGGTGCATAGTAACTCGCGTTCTCGAGCGCCAAAGGCCGGTCGATCGCGTCGCGAACTTCGATGAGCCGTTGCGACGCAATGCGTGCGGCCTCCTCGGTGAATGGGAGAGGGAGAAGATCGTGAAAAAAGCGGTCGCCCACGGCGCCCAGACAAAGGTGCTCGCTGTGCCAGGGGATCTCGAGATCCGTCAAGAACTCCCGCAGGTCTGCTAGGTACTTGGCGTCGAACGGATCGAGCGCGCCCAGGCAGGTGCTCAGGCCGTGCGTGATGATCGGCCAGTCACGGCGGGCCGCGTCCAGCATCTCTTGATAGCGTCCGCCCCGGTCGACATAATTCTCGGGGTGAATCTCGAGCCAGGACACCGATCCCGGTTTCCGCGCCAAGAGCTCGGTGGCGAGATCGTATCGGAGCCCGAGTCCGATTCCGTGGACGTTCTGGTTCATGCGTGTTGACTGAATAGAAAAGCCGCGGCGACCGACGCCGCCGCGGCTCCCAAGATCAGGTCGCTCTGCGGTGAGCGACTTGCGCGTGGCGAGCTACTCCTTCGCGCCGCCGCAGCTGCCTTCGCCGCAGCTACCTTCGCCGCAGCTACCTTCGGCGGCATCGCCCGCCTTCTTCTCGGCGCCGCAGGAACCCTCGCCGCAAGAGCCTTCCGCCTTGGCCTCTTGAACAGTCTCGGCGCCAGCCGTGACCTCGGAGGCCTCCGGACCATCGTCCGACTTACATCCGGCGGTCACGCTGAGTGCCGCGGTCGCAGCCGCGATGATCGTGTGCTTGAGTGCTGAGTTCATGTTTGTTTACCCTCTACTTGTTTGTCAGAGCATCGGAAGCGTCCAAACGGCTCCACGGTGATGCAACGCGGCGTCTGGGACCAATCCCTTACCCCCGCTTCCCTCTCACGCACGCTAGCCAAAGCGATCATTGGTCGCAATCCAAAAGCGAGGCGTGCGTCATGACATCAGATACGTTCCCGGCCTCGGAATGTTTCACAGAAATCGATACTGCTAGAGGCTAGCCATTCGCCGAAAATACTCCATGAATTACGACGGTTTAGCTGTGGCACGTTTCTCCGTAGTTGGCGCCTTACTCTGCATCATGGGCTGCGCTCATGGGCCCGGCGCGATGCCAGCGAACCCAACATCCGGTGCGATCGCGCACTATCACGTGACAATTTCTGACAACCTCGGAGGCGCCAGCGTGCGGGCCTGTTTCCGTGGGCTCGACGCACCCGTGTTGGTTCCGATTGTCGAGAGTGCGGCGCGCGAGCTCAGCGGGGTTCTCGTCGACGGCGTTTGGGAGAGCGCCGGCGGAGGGCGCGTACCGCTTCGCCGCAGTGGTTCGGAATCGTGCGTCGAATACCGCACCCGATTTTCCCGAACCGAGTATCGCTCAGAAGAGTCCGATTCGGTCGTCGTCTCCCAAGCTCGTTGGTTGTGGCGTCCGGAGCCGTTTCCCGTGGCCTGGGATGCAAGCGTGAGCTTCTCGGCGCCCGAAGGCGTGGCTGTCTCGCTGCCTTGGGCGCGTTCGGGCGATGTCTACCATCCCGGGCGTGCTGCCTTCTTCCGCGAAACATACGGGGCGTTCGGCCAGCTCGAACGGGATACCTTCGCGATAGCAGGGGTGACGCTCGAAATCGCTCATCTTGGCGAGCAGCCCTCCGAAGAGCAGGTCCGATCCTGGTTACGGCGTGCAGCCGAAACCGTCGCTTCGGTTGGCGAGCAGTTCCCCCAAGATCGACTCCACGTCGTCATCGTCCCGGTCGATACCCCCGGACCGCCCGTGCTCTTCGGAATGGTGCGGAGAGGCGGTGGCGCATCCGTTCTGCTCTTTCCCGCTTTGGGTGCGCCGACGGACGAGCTCGAGTCGGATTGGGTTGCCGTTCATGAGCTCTCGCATCTTTGGCTACCCTTGCTGCGAGGACAGGACCGATGGCTCAGTGAGGGAATCGCGACGTACCTGCAGGAAGTGCTCCGTGCCCGATGTGGTCTTCAGTCTAGCGCCCGCGCCTGGCAGCGGCTCCGTGAAGGATTCGAACGCGGACGGAAGTCCGGCACCGGGAGAGCCTTGCGCGACGAGAGTCGGGACATGCACAGGACAGGCGCGTACCAGCGCGTGTATTGGGCGGGTGCGGCTTTCGCACTTGAGGTGGACCTTCGGCTTCGGGAGCAAAGCGATGGGACGACGACCCTGCTCAGCGCACTTCGCGACGCACATGCCGATCGGGTCGATACGCCACGCCCAATCCGCGCTTCGCTGGTCTTGCATGCACTGGATGCGGCAAGCAGCTCGGAGCTCTTTCGAAGCCTGGGATCGCGATACGCAGACAGCGTCCACTTCCCAGATGTCGCCTTCGCTACCTCGGTCGAGTACCGAGAAACCCGGGCGCGCATCACCTCGCTTGCCCAGGAAGCGTGCGACTTCAGCGTCGAATCGTTGCGATGACGCGCTTGTGCGGTTTCACGCGTCGGCGTCCGATCCGGATTGCCTTGTCCGTCCGGTCCCCGCCCGCCGGAAGCAAAGCACGCCGTGATGAGTAGAGGGTGGCGAGGGTGTCTCCTGCGCATACCTCGTCGCCGAGCTGAACGTGCAGCCGGATGCCAGCTCCCGGGTCAACCGCGTCCTCGGCACGGTTGCGTCCGGCCCCGAGGCCCATCGACGCGCGGCCGAGCTCGAAAGGATCGATGTCAGCGATATACCCGTCTTGCGATGCCCGCACAGTCGACCGCTGTCGGGCAAGAGAGAGCCGGTCTGGCTCATCCACGACGCGCGCATCGCCCCCTTGGGCTTTCACGATGCGCTGCATCTTCGCGAGCGCGCTCCCTTCGGCCACGACTCGAGCGATTTGTCGAAGCGCCTGAGCCTTCGACTTCGTCACGCCCCCCGCTCGAAGCATCTCAGCGGCCAGCTCGTAGGTCAGCTCTCGAAGGTCGTCGGGCCCTCCTCCGTGCAGAATCTCGAGGGCCTCCGCCGTCTCGACGGCATTTCCGATCGTGTAGCCGATCGGGCTGTCCATGTCGGTCAAGAGCGCTGATACACGCTTTCCCGCAAGAGTCCCCACTCGCACCAGCGACCGCGCCAATTTTCTCGCGTCCTCCTCGGATTTCATGAACGCGCCGCGACCCACTTTCACGTCGAGAACGAGCGCGTCGATGCCTTCGGCGAGTTTCTTCGAAAGGATGCTCGACGTGATCAGTGGGATCGACTCTACGGTACCGGTGACGTCTCGAAGCGCGTAGAGGCGCTTGTCGGCCGGCGCCAAATCGCCAGTCTGTCCGATCAGCGCACAGCCAATCTTTCGGAGCTGTGTGCGAAACTTCGAAACGGAAAGGTCGACGCGGAACCCCGGAATCGCTTCGAGCTTGTCGAGCGTGCCACCCGTGTGTCCGAGCCCTCGTCCGCTCATCATCGGCACCACTATCCCGCATGCGGCAACGATCGGCGCCAGGCAGATGCTGACCTTGTCTCCGACGCCGCCGGTCGAGTGCTTGTCCACCTTTGGTTCCTCGATCTCGCCGAAGCTCAAGACCGTACCGCTGTCTCGCATCGCGAGCGTCATCGCCACAGTCTCGTCGAAGTTCATGCCTTCGAAGTAGATCGCCATCGCCAGAGCGCTCATCTGATAGTCGGCGACCGAACCATCCATGAAACCGACGATCAGGTCGCGAATGTCCGAATCGCTGAGCGCCTGCCCGTCGCGCTTGCGGGCGATCAGCTCTGGAACGGCTAGGGTTTGCGCCTTCTTCCGAGGCATCACTTGCGCCGGGTGCGCCGTGAGCGTTTCCTCGGCTCGGCGCCCTGCTTCTTCGGCTCGGCGCCCTGCTTCTTCGGCTCGCCCCGTCGTTTCTTGGATGCTCCGCTCCGCTTCTTCGCCGGGCTAGGTCGCTTCCTCGGCTCGGCCCGACGTTCCTCTTTGGCGCCTCCGCGCTTCTTTGGCGTCCGGCCGCGGTCTTTGCCGCCGCTGCTCTTCATCCTGCGGACCTGTGTCGGAGCCTCCGCCGGCTGGTGGTCGAGCAAGGACCCTATGACGTCTCGAGCTTGAACGTTGGCGTCCTCAATCCGCACGGTGACTGGGTCGTTCATCGTGAATATCTTGGATGTCCGGGCGCCGATCAGCCGAATCCCCAATTCGTCCGGTTCGTATCGATCCTCGAGTTGCTCGAACGGTAGAAGGACGCTCACGAATGGATCCGCGAGCTGAATGTAGATGCCGAAGGGCGCGAAGCCCGAGATTCTCCCTTCGAACTCGTCTCCGATGTGCTTCTGCATGTAGATCGTTCGGTAGACGTCCATGACGTCGCGCTCCACGATCATCGCCCGACGTTCGGACTCGCTTGCCTGTGCGGCATAACGTTGGAGTCTCGGTCGCAGTGAAGCGGAGTCGAGGCTTTCGTTCCGAATCATGCTCCGCAGGACACGGTGGACCAGCAAGTCCGGGTAACGACGGATCGGAGATGTGAAATGCAGGTAGTCCTTTGCTGCGAGCGCGAAGTGACCTGTCGTCGGATCGGTGTCGTAGATCGCCTGCTGCATGGCGCGCAAGAGCAGGTATCGGAGCAGTGAGGCTTCGTTCGTGCCCTCGATGCGGCGGAGGAACTTGCTCAGCTGCTTTGGCGTAGACGCGGACTCCTCCTCGAGCTCGTAGCCGAACGACTTCGCGACCTGGCAGAACATCGAGATTCGCTCGGCGTCGGGCTTGCCGTGAACCCGAAACACGCCGGGCGCTGCGTGCCGCTTGATGTGAGCGGCGACGGTTTCGTTCGTCACTAGCATCATGTCTTCGACGATGCGGTAGGCTTGCCGGATGCCCGGGTCTTTGCGGGACTGGACGATCTCCTTCGGTTCTCCGTTGTCGTCGAGGACGATCTTTCCTTCCGGCAGGTCGAAATCGAGCGAGCCTCGCTTCGAGCGGCGCGCCCGCAGCCGTTGCGAAAGGTCGAGCAAGATCTCGAGCGTCCCGATTCGTTTCTCGGCCGACGGTTGGTGCGGCCCATTGTCGGTGAGGCCAAGCGCTCGGGCAACACCTTCGTAGTAGAGCTTCCCGTGTGAACGCATTACGGCTTCGAAGATCCGATGAGAGCTCACGTGGCCCTTTGAGTCGATGTGCATTTCGACAGCCATGCAGAGCCGGTCGCGGTTCGGCACCAGCGACGCGAGGTTGGTCGAGAGCTCCGGCGGAAGCATCGGAATCGCGCGGTCCGGAAGATAGACACTGGTGCCGCGGCTGATCGCTTCGCGATCCATCGCGCTTCCCTCGGTGACGTAGTGAGACACGTCCGCGATCGCGACGATCAGACGAAAGCCGTCGTGCTTGCGCTCGACCCAAATCGCATCGTCGTGGTCGCGCGCGGTCTCCGGGTCGATCGTGACAAGGTCGACGTCTCGCAGGTCTTCTCGCCTCTTCACGACGTCGCGGTCCACGCGCGGGGGCAGGGCGGCTGCCTCTAGCTCGACATCATCGGGGAACACTTCACGGATCCCGTCGCGAATCTTTATCTTCTCTACCTCGGTTCGTGCGACCCCCTGGGCGCCGAGCACCTCGACGATGCCTACCTCGGGCCGATCCTCGCTCCGCTGCGGAAAGGTGACGATCTCGGCGAGGATCACGTCTCCCTTGCGGACGGACTTCGGTACTTTGCCGACCACGCGCATAGGCGAACGCAGTCGTTCGTCGTCAGGCTCGAAGCTCATTCCGCGACCTCGCGGGTGCAGCATACCGGTGACGTTCTTCAGTCGGCGCTCGACGATACCGACGATCAGGCCTTCGCGGCCCTTCGCAGATGGGCGAGCCCGGAGCTGGACGGTGTCGCCGTGAAGAGACGGACCTACGGCATCCGGGGGAATGAAAACGTCGGAGCCTCCGTCGTACACGTTGACGAAACCGTACCCTTGGCGGGTCATCGTCAGCTTGCCCTCGATTACGGGCGTAAGTGGCAGAGCGAGTTCCTGCCGCTCCTTGGCGCTACGGCCGCGTCCTCGCGTGGACTTTGCCTGCTCGCGGCCCCGCTTCTTGTTCTTCTCTGCGTCGAGTGCACGAAAGCGCAGGCCGGGCATCTCGGTCACGAGATTCTCGTCCTCGAGCAAGAGAAGGCGCCGGACGACTTCGTCCTTGGCGCTGCGCGGAACATTGAGCCGCCCGCAGAGCTCTCCAACGTGCATCGCACGGGGAGCGTGTGTCTGCAGGACTTGCAGGATCTGATCTTTGTCTGGGATTTCTTCGTTCATCATTTCTATCGCAGGGCGTGAACCCCGCCGTCATCGGAGCCGAAATATAGTGTTCCGTCTGATCCGATTTCTACTGTCGAGTCGACGTCCTGACCCACGTTGTAACGCCAGAGCACAGAGCCGCCTGGGTCGATGCAGTAGAGGAAGTTGTCTTGTGAGCCCACGTAGATGCGACCATCCGCATCGATGCGAGCCGAGGCGCGTACTCTGCCTCCGGTTGCGACCTTCCATCGAAGGGCGCCCGATGGGCTTATCGCATAGACGTTGCCGTCGTACGAGCCGACGATAATCGTCCCGTCACGCGCGATGGCCGGGGTTGCCCGAACCTCGTCTCCCGTCTTGAATCGCCATTGCACGGAGCCTGACGGGTCGACGCGCACTATTTCGCCTCTGCCTGTGCCCGCGTAGATACCCCCGTCGTCGTCAACTGAGGCCGCTCCCTCAATCGCGCCCCCAATTTGCACCGACCAGGCTCGAGTGCCGTCGGGGCGGAGCGCGATCAGCGAGCCTTCGTTCGTGCCGATGATGATGAGCCCGGAGGGATGAATCACTGGCGCGCTGCGAACATGGTCGGCAGTGGGCTTGTGCCAGTGCAATCGGCCTAGAAGGTCGACCGCGTACGCTCCGTTCGCCACCACGTAGACTCGGCCGTCGGGGCCGAGCGTCGCAGACGCGTCGACGACGTCTTGCAGGGGGAGTTTCCAGCGCGGCTGGCCCTCGAGCGAAAGCGAGACCAGCTCTTTTTGGTGCGTGCCGAAGATGACGGAAGAGCCCGCGACGAGCGCGCTCGGGTAGATCTTCTGACCGGCCGAATACCGCCACTTGAGGGACCCGTCCGGGGTCAGTGCGACGAACTGGCCGTCCAGCGAGCCTACGTACACCGTGCCATCGTGTCCGACGACAGGCGACGCGAAAACCCGGGCGCCGGTTTGGTACGTCCAAGCGAGGGAAGGGGCGGCCGACGGCCCTCGGTTCTCGCTTCGGCCGCTGTGCGCCGCGTCGCCCATGAAGCTGTTGGCGCTTCGAGGCGACGCGGTCGATGCTCCGTTGTCCGGCGTGACCGGTGGCAGTGACAGCTCTTCCAGGACCTCCTCGACGAAGCGGCACTTTCCTTCGTGGCAGATTCGATCGGCGCGGCATTCCGAGTCGGACATGCAGGGCGCAGACGGACGCGAGCGTGCGCCGCTACAGGCGGCGACCACCAACAGCACAGTCAGTGCCAACAGGAGTTGCAAGCTGTAGCGCAATACGCCGGCACTATACCATCGCTGATCCATCGTCACAGTCGCGTCTCGCTACCAGGTGAGAACCCTGATCTCGCTGCCTTTTTGGAGCGCGACCTGCCGGCCGCTAGGGCTAATGGCGATACTGCGGAGCTCCCCGGGGACGGCCTCCCAGTCCGCGGGGCGGAGCCAAAGCCCGGTTCCTCCCTGTTGCCAGTCTCGGACCACAACGCCTTCCGCGTGAGGGATGACGTACCGTGTGCCACTCGGCGTGACGCGGGCGCCGCGAATTGGGGCAGGCAAAGGGCTGCCAGGGCTTAGGTCGATCGGGCGGCCGGCCGGCTTGGCGAATTCGTTCAATGGCACGATGCGAAGCAGATCTCCCGACGCCGCGACCAGGCCCTGGGGCGCCCATCCGAGCACCGTCCACTCGAACACCGTCGCCGGCCGATCGATCGCGCTCCTGCAAGGCGTGTTGCCTGCGCGCTTCTGAATCAGGGCGCGGTAGCTCTGCTTTCCTCGAATCGGACCGAGCTCGGCTTCATAGCCCACGCAAGTTGCGCGTACCGAACGCACCGCGAAGCGGCCGCTGGGGTCGCGGGTCGGCGGAACGACTTCCGCCTCGGAGAGCCGGGTCTTGGCTCCGGTGCTCAGCTGGACCCGGCGCGGGGCCCTGCCATCGACGATGAGCGTTTCGTCGTCTTGGAAGTAGAGCGAGACAGGGCTGCTCTCGCTGTCGATCACGCGCCACGAGGCCGAAGCCTTCGCCTTGGCCTTTCGCCATGCCGCCTGGACCAGATTCCGTTCTTCCGCACTCGGCTCGAAGCTCGTGTCCTCCCACCAGCGCTGGAGCTCCAGCGCGCGAACAAAGCTGCCTCGCCGAATCGCGGCCGCGGTAGCGACGGAGGCGGCACGGCCTGCCGCCGGCGATTGCTCGCATTGCAGGCCCTGTGTCCCCGACAGCCCGATCCGCGCCGCGCCACTCTCGCGGCAGAGCGCGACGAAGGCATCGAGCACCCGCTGGGCCTGGGCTTCAGCAGCGGCTGAGTTCGTGCGTAACGACTCCCAAGCCTCGTCCGCGAGCTCTTTCAGCCTAGCCTCCGGTTGCGACGTGTCTCGAGCAAAGCCGCCCGGCCTGTTCAGCCAACCTAGAGCGATCTTGGTGTCGGCGATGCTCAGGTTGGCGGTCACATCGTCGTACCCGTCCTGGTCTCGATCCTCGACCGCCAAGGCCAAACCGATCACTGTGGTCGAGCGGTCGTTCGGAGGCAGGACGGTGATGCGTTCGCGTACACGCGGCTGTGCCTCGACTGTGACGAGCCAGACATTGGTTCGAGGCCCGGCTTCGCAACGGTGCTCGACCCGGACGCCGACGAGTGATGCCGACAACTGCTGAATCTGGGCGCTCGGCTCCACGCAGTCCCCAGGCACCAGAAATGAATCCACAATCCGTGCCGACACGTCGAGCCCACGCGGGTAGGCGGCCTGAAGCCGAACCTCCTGCGGGTCGGCCGAGACGACCAGCGCGTCGACTGGATCGTCCCCGTCGAGATCGAGTTGCAGTGCTGCAAGCGCGTATCCCGCTTGAAGAACGAGGGTCGACGCCGCGACCGGGACCTCGACTTGGTCCGGGCCGAACACTTGCCCGACGGGGAGCTCGGTCGCGCCCGGCTGGACTGGATCCTCCGCGGGCGCCTCGCTCAGGTCGGTTCCGGCGTCCTTCAACCCGAACGGGACTTGCTTGCGTCCCGAGCAGCCGAACAGCAGCCCCCCAGTCACAAACATGAGCAGCGCGGCAGCCCGGCGCTGCGATCGGCACACGTTCATTTCAATGGATTAGCACGCGCCGCGGCCCAAAGCCCCAAAAGCGTCACTCGGGCCCCGGCACGCAAATCGCGTCGTCGTCCGCGACCGGACAGGCGAGGTCGTTTCCGCAAAGGCTCAGCGCACCGAGACATCGGAAACCCAGCTGGCAGTCCTCGTCGACGTAGCAGGGATCGAAACAGATTCGTGCGTTGCTGAGGCCGCCGGCGATGCTCGATGGGTAGCAGCTTCCCGAGATACCGACCCAGGCTCTCGGGCAATCCGCGGAGACCGGCCCCTCTGCTTCACAGCCCAAGGTACAAATCGAATTGCTGTATGTGAAGCCGGCGAAGTCGACAGCGAGCTCCTCGCAAGTCGTCGCGGCCTCGACGCAGTCATTGACGCTGAAGCAGGCATCGTAGACTGGGGTGAGGAAATTCGTGCTCGAGGAGCCGGAGCACGCGGCCAACGCCCCGAACGCCAACGCAGCGATCAGCATTCCCGGGGTGTTCGGCAATCGGAGCATGGGGCTAGTTTAGCCAGCGTGGCTCGTCCGCGCGACCGCCTTGGACGACATCGAAATCGCTCTTCTTCTTGCGGCGTTTCCGCGGACGTCGCCGGCCCGGCGGACGTCGCAGCCATTCGATGAACGCCATACCGCCGCCGATGGCGCCAACGTCAGCGGCAAGCGCGACCGCGTCGCCGGACGTGATGAACATCAAGAGGCTCAAGGCGAGCACCAGGTAGATGATGTGCACGGGCTTCATGTCGATGACGCCGAAGAAGCTCATGCGACCCTGGCCACGGTACGACCAGGCGAATGCCGCGATCGACCCGAGCAGCATTGCCTGCGCGCCGTACAGTCGCGAGGGGTTGGGCACGATCAGCCCGACGATCAACGCGAGGACTGCTGCGGCCAGCGCCGCCGCCACGCAGAGCTGAATGGTGCGTTTCTCGCCGAATCGCTGCTCAAAAGGCGCAAGCATCCACCAGAGGAACACGAGCATGATCAGCATCGAGAACACGGCCTGCGGGCCGGTCGGGAAGGCGAAGACGTGGGTGCCAAGCTGCCAAAGTGTCTCGACCCCTGGCTGGCCCGTATTGAGAGCGAGAAGCTCGAAAATCGGAACGCCTGCCAAGTTCTGGAGGATGATCTGCACAAACCAGGCGCCGAAAAGCGCGATCAGCAGTATCTTCACGAACGCGGTGAGTGGTGGAAATCGGAACACGGTCTTGGTTTAGTGATCGGAGGAGCAGGTCGCAAGGGATCAAGGTTGCGGGCAGACGACGCCCCCATCCATGGTTTGGAAGTTCACGGTTCCCACGTCCAGCAGGAGATCACCGCTTTCGTCGATCGTGGTGATCGGATCGATGTCGATCGGGGAACAGTCGACGATGAATTTCTGCTCGGTAGTCGCACGCCACCGCGACTTGTACTGTTCGTCGGGCGGGTTCCGGAGGATTTTACCGGTTCCACCGCATCGATTTCGGGTGACGAGCATCGTGTCGAGGTAGGCTCCGCCGTCGATGACCTCAGAATTGGAGTCGCTCTCCGGGTCGCAGCGCAATGTGAACTCGGGCGCGACCCAAAATTCACGCTCGGGATTGTCGATGATCGCGAGCTCCACGAGCGCGATGTTGCCGCAGGTCTCCACCGTCGGGTCTTCGCCATTGACGAGCCAGCGACCACGAACGTGAACGTCGCAGCCCGATGGGTCGAAGCGCACGTCTTCGACGCAGCCAAATGACGACGCTAGGAGCGACAGCGACAGCAGGCGCGCGACCATTGAAACCCTCATCTGCCGCTAGCCTATCGCGCCCAAAAACCCAGTCAATTCGAGAGTTCGTAGGGCGGCTAATGGAAGACTTCGTCGATCAGCAGGCGTTGCTCGAGCTTGTGCGAGGCGCCCGAACCCGTCGCGGGGCTCGCGCTTTCAGGCCGGGCGATACATCGCAAGGGCTGTTCATTTCCCAAGATTTCCGGCAATCGCGCGCGCATGAAGTACCAAGCGCCCATGTTCCAGGGCTCCTCTTGGACCCAGACCAGGTCGACGTCCTTCGGGTACGGGGCCAGGCGGGCCTGAAGCTCGCTCGCGCGGAGCGGGTAGAGCTGTTCGATCCGCATGATCCCGACGTCGTTTGCTTCCCTCTGCTCGCGGCGCTCGAGGAGGTCGTAGTAGATCTTGCCGGTACAAAGGACGAGGCGTCGTACCTTGCTCGGGTCGATGGCCGGCTGGTCGGGGATGATGCGTTGGAACGAGCCTTCGGCGAGTTCGTCGAGGGTACTGATCGCGCGACGGTGCCGCAGCAGGCTCTTCGGGCTCATCACCACGAGCGGCTTGCGCCAAGGGCGCAAGACCTGGCGCCTCAGGCAGTGAAAGAGCTGTGCCGGCGTCGTGAGATTGACCACCTGCATGTTGTCTTCCGCGCAAAGGAGCAAAAAGCGTTCGAGCCTGGCGCTCGAGTGCTCGGGCCCCTGGCCCTCCATGCCATGCGGGAGCAACATCACCAGCCCGCTCAGGCGTTGCCACTTGTCTTCCGAGGACGAAATGAACTGGTCGATGATCACCTGGGCGACATTGACGAAGTCGCCGAACTGCGCTTCCCAGCAGACCAGCGCGTCGGGAGAGTCGAGGGAATAGCCCCACTCGAAACCGACGACACCCGTCTCCGACAGAGGGCTGTCATAGATTTCGAGTTGCGCCTGGTCCTCGCTCACGTGCCCGAGCCGGGTGTATCGGCGACCGGTCTTCTCGTCGAAAATGACCGCGTGCCGATGACTGAAGGTCCCGCGGCGGACATCCTGGCCCGTCAGGCGGCAACGGACCCCTTCGATGAGGAGACTCGCGAACGCGAGATTTTCAGCGGTGCCCCAGTCGACGCCCTCGCCCGTGTCGAGCACCTTTCGCTGCTTGTCTAGAACGAAGCGTTTGATGCGGGGGTGAGGCGTGAACCAGTCGGGGTACGTCGTGAGCTTGTCGAGCGCGTCGACGAGCTGTTCCCGCGGAAACCTCGTGTCGGCATCCGGAACGTCCAAATCGCTGCCGCCGCGGTAATCGGTCCAGAGCCCGAGCATCGATGCAGGAATCAGGTTGTAGTTTCCGTCCCGGCGCGTGTCCTCGAGCGCATTCTCCAAGTCCTGCTGGCGGCGGACTCTGATCTCGTCGGCCTGTTCCGAAGTGAGCTTTCCACTCTTGACGAGCTGGTCGATGTAAACTTCGCGGACGGTCTTCTTCCGGTCGATCGCAGCGTACATCTCCGGCTGAGTGAAGCGCGGCTCGTCTCCTTCGTTGTGGCCGTACTTCCGGTAGCAGAAGAGGTCGAGCACCACGTCGCCGTGAAAGCGCTGCCGGTACTCGGTCGCCAAAGTTACCGCTTGGGCGACCGCTTCGGGGTCCTCGCCGTTCACATGGAAGACCGGGCAGCGCAGCATTCGGGTGATGTCCGTGCAGTACGCGGTCGAGCGCGAGTCTGCCGGGTCGGTGGTGAAACCGATCTGGTTGTTGATGACTACGTGTACCGTGCCGCCGGTGCCATAGGCCTGAAGTCGGCTGAGGTTCAGCGTTTCGGCGACCACGCCCTGACCGACGAACGCCGCATCGCCGTGAATGAGAAGAGGGAGCACGGTGATTCGCTCGTCATCGCCCTTGCGGTCTTGCTTGGCGCGCACTCGTCCTTCGACCACAGGGTTCACGAATTCGAGGTGACTCGGGTTGAACGCCAGCGTCATGTGTACGCTGTTTCCGCTCGCGGTCCGGCGGTCGAGCGAGTAACCGAGGTGGTACTTGACGTCTCCGGTGCCGACGTACTTCTCCGGGTCGTCGTCCTCGAAGCCGGCGAAAATCTGGCGGACGTTCATTTCCATGATGTTGACCATCACGTTGAGACGTCCGCGGTGCGCCATGCCGATGACCATTTCCTCGACGCCAAGCTCAGAGGCGCGCTCGGTCAGGATGTCGAGCATGGGAATCACGCTCTCGCCGCCTTCTAACGAGAAACGTTTGGCGCCGGTGTATTTCGTGTGAAGGAACTGCTCGAATATTTCGGCGTCGGTGAGCTTGGTGAGGATGCGGACCTGCTGCTCACGGCTCAGGTCGATGTGGTTTCCGCTGAGCTCCATGCTGTCGCGAAGCCAGTTTCGGGCTTCACGATTCTCGAGGAACGTGTACTCGACGCCGATCGTTCGCGAGTAGGTGTCTTTGAGGCGTGCGATCACCGAGCCGAGGGTTTCGGTCGGGGGGCCGGCGAAATTGCCCGTTGCGAAAATCGTTTCGGGATCGACGTGGTCCAGACCGTAGCGCTTCAACACGAAGTCTTCTTCGGGCAGCCGCCGATTGAGGCCCAATGGATCGAGGTTCGCGAAGAGATGCCCGCGGACCCGGTACGCGTTTATCAATGCGGAGAGCCGGGCTTGGAGCTCGTTGGCCGCCAACACTTCTGACGATGGAGGGAACGACGTTCGCGCGATGATCGCAGGGTTGTCCGGGAGCACCGGGTCGAGCGAGGTCTCTGCCGTGGGCGGCAAGAAGATCGAGTCGCGTGGTTGAACAACCTCTGCGTTCTGCTCGGCAGAGGGGGCCTCGGCTGCCGTCCGAGCTGGCGTGGCGCCGTTGCCGTCCGAGCTCAGCGGTAAGGGGCTAGGTAGGCCGACGGCGGTGATGGGCGCCATGATGGTGCCTGCGCTCGAGATCTGCGGCCAGTCGGTCGGTGCGAGGCTTTCGAAGTACGAGCGCCAGGCTTCATCGACTGCGAGAGGGTTGTCCACCCACTTCAGAAACTGCTCCTCGACCAGTCCTTGGTTTACACCGAAATCTGCGGTCATGTCCGAGTCGTGGCTCCCAAAAACCCCGGTCGCTCGCGCAGCCTAACGCGTTCGCACCCGGGGTGCTAGCGCGCAGGCTGGTCGGCCCCCGAGACTTGTCCCATGATGAGCGCCAATGAGCAGAATCTTCGTCATGGTTTCAGGCTTGCTCGGCTTCAGCGCCGTGGCCCTCGGCGCGTTCGGCGCGCACGGTTTGCGATCTCGGCTCGAGGGGCTCCCCGACGGCGTGAAGCGTTTGGACTGGTGGAACACGGCGGCTCACTATCACCTCACGCACGCGCTAGCCCTTGCCTTGGTCGCCTGGCTCGCCCATCGCGGCGTCGGCGCGTCAGCGACTTTGGCGGGCTGGGCGTTCGTCGCCGGGGTAGCGCTCTTCAGCGGTAGTCTTTACACAATGGCAATTACCGGCCAGACGAAGCTCGGAGCTATCACGCCTATCGGAGGCCTGTTCTTCTTGCTGGGCTGGGCTGCCGTCGTCGTCGCAGGCTGGCGGTTCGGAGCCGGCAGCTAGCGTTGCTGCTGCTGCTGCTGCTGCGCGCGGATCTGTTCGCGCAGCTGCTCCATGACTTCGGGGGGTAGCTGCGGTTGTTGCTGCCCTCCGATCGGGGGCGCGCCCGGTCTTCCAGGCGGCGGCGCGGGTGGAGCCGACGGCGCCTCCGGAGTCTCAAACGCGGACGCGTCCGGACGAAGGCGATCGGCCAGGTACTGGGAGATCACGTAGGTCGTTGGGTTGCCCTGCCGGCGCAGGTAGTGTTCGTCTCCCTGGTCCGTGCTCGCTCCCAGCTCGAGGACGATCGGTTCCGGATCCTCGGCCAGGGTCATGCTCACCGTTGCCGTTGGCTCCGTCAGCCCTGTCCTCGCGTCGGAGGTGTCGTCGGGTGCAAAGCCCGTAGCGATCAGGCGTGCCGCCGTCGATAGCCGTCCGGTCACCTGCGTCGGGTCGAACCCACCGAGAGCCTTCTGCCCCTCGATCGCTTTCCAGGTATCGCCTTCTCGCTCGAAAGCGAAGGCGCCCTTCGCGTTCTCGAATCGAATCGACTGAACCTCGTCGGCCTTCACGCTGACGATGTTGCGGTCCCGCCAGGCCTTGAGCTCCCGGTCGAATGCGTATCGGAGCGAGCCGCTGGCGCCGAAAACCTCGCTGCGTTCGTCCACGCGCACCATCGTCATGCCGTCGCCGTACTTCCCGATATTCAGCGTGCCCTGAATCGCGTCTCCAGCTTTGACGACGACCTGCACGGCATTCTCGTCGTCGACTTGCAAGCGCGCGTAGTTGTCGGGCCTGGTTGCGACGATGCGGCTGATCCTCAGCTCGCCCAGCCTATTGAGTGCTGATTCGACGTTGTTCTGATCCGCGGCGGCTTCCAAAGGTTGTGTCACTCGCCAGCCATCGTCCGACTTCGAAAGCACCACGAGGTCATCGCCAGGCCGAGTGATCTCGAGTGTGGTGATGGCCGCTTTGTCGAGCTCGATCGTCGGGAGCTCCTCCGAGCTGGTCGAGGGTCGGTTCCGCTGATTCACCGCCCAGGCCAGCACGGCGAGCAGTACGAAAAACACCATGGCCCCTATCGCAATCCGATTCTTTCGCCACTTCATCGCGAGCAGTCCCCCGACCTAGAGTTTGAGTGTCTTCTTCTTGTTCGTCCGTTGCCTCCAACGGAACAGACCGAACATCGCCACTAGGAACGGAATCCCTAGTGTGTTTAGCCATCGATAGCTGAGCTTCTTCGCATCCCAGGATTCGATGGCTGCTTTGCGCTCCGCGAGCGCCGACTCGACCCCGGCCTCGTCCCCTTGCTCGGCGGCGTCGAGCACCGTGCCCTCGGCAGCGAGCACCGAGTCCGGAATGTCCAGCGCCGGCTCTTCGGTCGTCTTGGCGCGAATCGCGATCAAGTCCGAGTCGGCCGCAAGCCAGTCGATTGCGTTCAGCGCGAGCGCCAGCGCAGCGTTCATCTGCACTTCGCCCTGAGGCGGCCGTGGCGGCATGAAGGCGTCCTCGAGGAAAGAGCTGGTGCCGACGACCAACACACGGACGTCTCTTTCCGCGACAGGAGGCGCGGGGATCGCGTTCGCACCTTCTTCGGTGATCGGCGTGGCGAACGCGGAGGGGAGCTTGCCTTCGATCGCGACCATCAGGTCGAAGGGGCCGGCTTCGGTGCTCATCCGCCATTCGCGCGGGTTGCGCGGTTCGAGCGAGATCGTCGTCCCGGTCATCGTCCAGGAATCACTCGACGAGTGCGCCAATACGGAGAGCTTCGTGTTCGCCGGTGCTTCGCCGATGTTGAGCGGCGAGACGAAGGGCAGCATGGGCGAGGCCAGGCGGAACATCACCGGATGCTCGAGCTGCGTCTCGTCGAGTTGGAGCACGGGGATGGGCGGGTAGGGCACGAGGACCTGTAGCCCGAGCGGGCCTGCCATCGGCGCGCGGCTGCACTGTGCATCGGCGACGATCTTCGAGCTGAGCTCCACGCCCCAGCGACCGAGCATGCTGTCCAGCCGCGTGCCGAGAGGACGGCCGGAGGGCCCCGCCTGGCCGCCGAGATCGACGGCCACAGAGCCGCCGAACACGCCGAGAGAGCCGCCGCGCATGACGAACTGATCGATGCGCCGAAGCTCCTGATCGCTGAATGGCTCTTGCGGGCCGATGACCAGCAGGGCCGCGAGGGCCGGGTCGATGTCTTCGGCTAAGTCGACCTCCCGGACGTCGTAGAGCGCGAGGACCGACCGAAGGCTGCTGAGCCCCTGCTCGAGACTTGGCCCGCCGTGCCCAGCCACGACACCGATGGGCTTGCGCTCACCGACCAGCTCCTTGATCGCGGATGTGATGATGTACTCGAGCCCGGTCGTGTCTTGAATGACCGGGATCGTTCGTGTCTGATCGAGATATCGAAGGACGAGCCCCCGGTAGCCTTCGACGACGGCCACTTGGTCTTCTTCGATCTTCTGATGTGCGACCGGCTGCACGCCGTCAGCCTGGGCAGCCTGCTGCTTGGCTTCGTTGTCTGGATTGACGAACGTCGCGATGATCTGTCCGTTCGATGCCGCGACATACTCTGCGAGCAGGTCACGCACCTGGCGTTCGGTAGCGTTGAACGGCGGCGGAAGGTTCTCGGTGAAATATGCCGTGACCTCTAATCGGTCGTCGAGGCTCCCGGCCAGGCGTTCCGAGCCCTCCGCTAGAGAAAAGAGCCCGTTCTTGGTGAGGTCGATTCTGGGGGACGGTAAATACGCGGCGAGGAGATTGAGGGCGACCAGGATTCCGCCGACGATGAGCAGAAAGATCAGCGATTCGCTAGCCGCGCGTTTTTGAACATTGGAAGACATGGTTCAGCTCCACCGTCTCGATTCGAGCGCCCGAAACGCGATGGCGAGCGCGAATACGATCACGGAAACGAAGAAGAGGACATCACGAAAATCGACCACGCCACGCGCCATGCTCTGGAAGTGGTGGTCGAAGGACAGCCATTCGAGCACTGACGCTGCGCTGGTCGGTAGCAAGGCCAAGAACTTGTCGAGGATCCAAAAGAACACGCTCAGAGTTAGAGCGACGAAGAGGGCGATCAGTTGGTTTCCCGTCCAACTCGATGCCATCAGGCCGATCGCCAGCACCGCCGAACCCTGCAGGAGCAGTCCGAGATAGCCGCTCCAGACGGGGCCCCAATCGAGGTCGCCGAGCGTCGAGACGCTCAGTGGGTAGGCGATCGTGAGCACGAGTAGAACCGCGTAGAGCCCGAGCACGCCGAGGAACTTCCCGAGAATGACCTGCGCCTCGGTGACGGGCATGGTGATGAGCAACTCGATCGTGCCGGTGCGCTTCTCCTCGGCGAGGAGGCCCATCGTCAGTGCAGGAAGCGCGAAAACGAGAATCAGGCCGAGCCAGCGGAACATTTCCCGCGCGCTCGCGCGGCCAAAGAGGAAGAAGGTTTTCCAGAAGAAGAAGCCGAGCGTCAGCATCACGATGCAAATGACGATGTAAGCGACGGGGCCGTTGAAGTAGCTTCGGAACTGGCGTCCGCCGATGGTGAGGATCGATCTCATGAGGAGGCCCCTCCGTTGCCGGTGGTGAGCTGTCGAAAAATGTCTTCGAGGTTTTCGCCCCGCTGTTCGAGGCCCAGCAGGACGAGGTCGGCGGCGACGGCGGCCCGAAAGACCTCGGCGCGCAAGTCCTGGCTGCCCTTGGGAATGATCTCGACGAGTAGCTCTCCGTCCGCCGCTCCCTCGCGTTCCTGGACGCTCTGCGCGTCGCCGATCACCGAAAAGGCTTTGCGGACGTCTTCAGGGCTTCTGCCCGATTGCGCGAGCGTCGCGACAAACCTCGGCTTCCCGGCGCGCGCGGCCAGCTCTTCGGGCGTGTCGTCGGCGACGATTTGCCCCTGGGAGATGATGAGAACCCTCCCGCACGTGACCTGCACCTCAGCCAGGTTGTGGGTCGAGAGAATGATCGTTCGCTCTTGCCCGATCTCTCGAATCAGCTCGCGGATCTCCGAGGCCTGGTTTGGGTCGAGGCCGCTCATAGGCTCGTCCAGGATGAGCACCGGGGGCTCGTGAATCAGAGCTTGAGCCAGGCCGACCCGCTGGCGAAATCCTTTGGAAAGCTCGCCGATGGCTTTGCCGATGACATCCCCCAGGCTCGTCTCTTCGACGACGCGCCGAAGCCGCGCATCGAGTCCGGCGCCCCGAAGCCCGCGCATCTTGCCGACGAACTCCAGGTACTCGAAGACCAGCATCTCGGTGTAGAGAGGCGTGCTCTCGGGCAGGTAGCCGATGGCTTCGCGAACCGCGATCGTGTCTCCGAAGATGTCCGCTCCTGCCACGCTCGCCGTCCCGCCGGACGGCGCGATGAAGCAGGTGAGGATCTTCATCGTGGTGGTTTTCCCGGCGCCATTGGGCCCGAGGAATCCGACGACCTCTCCGCGATTCACTTGAAAACTGGCGTTCTTGAGCGCGGTGACCGGACCGTAGTTCTTGGTCAGCTCCCGCGCATCGATCATCACATCGCTCATACGCTCCCTCGCGCGTGATTCCTTGCATTTTCCAGGGCTGGCGGAGGTTACCTCTGGCTCTAAGCCTGTCAAGACACCTCCTCGGGGGTCTGAACCGCGCCCGGGCCCGTCCTATTCCAATGGTTGAGCTTGAACAGTCCCGTGGCACGATCGCCTCGATGACCTCGCCGCAGGCAGCTTCGCCGCCCAACCGCCGCCTGCCCGCACGCGCGCTCGGGGCCGGCCGGCGCCTATATGAGGTTTGGCCGCTCACGGCGCTCGGGATGGCGCTCGCCGTGGTCTCCGCCGTCGCTCTTTTTGGCTTCGGCTTCAAGAAGCTCGACCTCGTGCTTCTGGTTCTAGGCTACGGCGGTGCCGGTCTGCTCCTGATCGCCACCTTCTTCGTGGTCACGTCGGCGTTCGGACTCTGGTGGTGGCTGAGACGCGCATCGCTCGATTGGCGAGCCTCCACCTTCGAGACGGGAACGGAGATCCAGACCGGCTTCCAGCTGCCCTCGCTTTGGTGGTTGCCCTTGGTTCAGTTGACTTGGTCCTGGGAGACTCCGGAGGCGGACCCAGGCGAGCCCAGGCGGGCGGCTGGTCGCCTCGCCGAGCGTGTCACAATCCGGCAGCGAGGGATCTTCGGCTCGGTCACGCGGAAGTTGGTCGTGCAGGACGCGTTCGGTCTTGCTCGGATCACATTTCGCCAACAGCAGCCCGGCCCAATCGAGGTGCTGCCCCATCTCGGCGGGATTCGCCGTTTGCCGGTCCTGACGTCGCTGACGGGCGGCGAGGAGCAGCCGCATCCGATGGGGCTCGAGGATGGCGATCGTGTCGAGCTTCGCCGCTACGTGCCGGGCGACTCGGCGCGCTTCATCCACTGGAAGGTGTTTGGTCGGACCCGCAAATTGATGGTGCGCGTGCCCGAGCGCGCCCTCAGCCGCGCACGTAGAACTGTCGCGTATCTGGTGGCGGGCCCGCACGACGAACCCGCCGCGGCGGCGGCCCGCGCGGCCATCGAGGAGGAGGTGCTCGGTACGGACTGGCAGTTCGCTGCAGACGGATCCGCCGATGCGACCTCCGATCGTTCCGAGGCGCTGCACAAAGTGATGGGTTCGTCGACACACAACGGCCCTAGCGGGGGCGGACTGGTTCGCTTCCTAGCCGAGGTAGACCAGCACGGGCCTGCGGCGCTGGTGGTTTTCGCGCCTCCGACGATGGGTGCCTGGGTCGACGCAATGCGCGTGGTCAGCGCTCGGCGTCACGGCCGGGTTCGCGTCGTCATCGCGGTCGACGCCGTGCACGACGCCCACGCTGCATCGCGTTGGCGCCGCTTCTTCCTTCGCCCCACGACGGTCTCCGGTGTCGAGCGCGGTGACCTCGAGCGGGTCGGCCGCGCGCTCGGACAGCTCCGCTGTGAGGTCGTCGTCATCGATCGGGTGAGCGGGCGTGTGCTCGGCGATGGTGCCCGCCTTCGCACGGTACGGAGGCAGGCCGCATGACCGTCGACGCCAAATCCGATTCGAGCGGGGTGGCGATGGCGCTCGCCGAGCTGGGCCGCGCGGCCATTCACGGCTTGGCCTGGGCCGTGCTCGTCGCCTCATTCGCTCCCTCCGGCTCGGTGTTGGTAGCATTTGCGGGCGGATTCGCCGGATGCCTCGTGGGAGGCCAAGTCGGTCAAACTCGTTTGCGGACGCCCGCGATCATCGCCGGGGCCTTCGTTCTGATCGCGATCGTCGCCTGGCTACGCGCCTCGCTCACACATGGCTCGATACTCGCCTTGGCTCTGGGGCCCGTGGGGGCTCTGCGTCTGGCGAGCATGCTCGCCGCGCTCCTCGTGGCGGCCGTCAGCAGCGCCGCCATGCGGGCTTGCTCCACCCGTCGGCCGATCTTCGCGGTCTTCGAGCTGCTTCTCGTAGCGGTCGCTTTCGGTCAGCTCTTCGTCCCGCATCGCCACGGCGCGATCAATCGCCCATTCTACTTGGCGGACTGGATCATCGCGCTCGGTTGGGACCCGACTTGGCTCTTCCTCTTCATGGGTGGAACCGCGACCGTTTTCGGCTTGCTGCTCTTGCTCCGTGAGCAGCGCTTCGCTCGCGCCATTCTCAATCTCGGGGTGGTCGCGCTCCTGCTCGCGCTCATCGTCGTGGCGACCCCCATGCTCGGCATGCCGCCACCGCCTGAGGGGGGAGGGGGTCTGGGCCTCCGTTCGGAGCAATCTCAGCCCGAGGAGGGGAAGGGAAAGCGGCAGGATCAAGGCGGCGCCTCGGCGAGCCAGCTCGAGTTCCGCGACCAGTACAACACCGGCGGCTCGCGGGCACCGGTCGCGGTCGTCCTTTTTCACGACGACTACTCGCCTCCGAGCGGCGTCTACTACTTCCGGCAGGGCGCGTTCAGTCAGTACAACGGTCGCAAGCTCGTGGTGTCGGGGCGCAGTGACATCGACAACGACCTGATTCCGTACTTTCCCGCGCGCCGCACCGAGGTCAAGAACGCGCCTCAGGTCAACGAGAACCGAGGCCCGCTCGAAACCACGATCGCGCTGATGGCCGACCACCGGCAGCCGTTCGCCCTCGAGGCGCCGGTGGAGGTCGAGCCGATGGAGAACCCTTCACCCAACCGATTCCGCCGAGTCTATCGCGTTCTGTCGGGGGTCCTCACCGCGGACTACACCTCGATGCTCGATGCGACGCTCGGGTCGTCAGGCTGGTCGAAGGAGCAGTGGGCACACTACACCGAGGTACCCGACGACCCGCGCTACGAGGAGCTTGCTCAGGAGCTGACCGCGGAGCTTCCTGCTCGTTTGTCGGGCAATGCCGTAGCGAAAGCGTTTGCCGTGACCGGCTGGCTCGGCCGCGAAGGGATCTACAGTCTCAAGAACGACCACAGTGGAGCGCAGGATCCCACCGCGAGTTTCTTGTTCGGCGACAGGACCGGCTACTGTGTGCACTTCTCGCACGCTGCGACCTACTTGATGCGAAGCCTCGGCGTCCCGGCGCGCGTGGCGACCGGCTACGCGGTGAGCGAATCGGCGCGCCAGGGCGGTTCCTCATTGCTCCTCTCGGGAGCGGCCTCTCACGCCTGGCCCGAAGTGTTCATCGATGGCTTCGGCTGGGTGGTTCTCGATGTGTATCCCGAGCGCGCGCTCGATCCGCCCGAGCAGCCGATGGACGCCGACTTGCAGAGGCTACTCGGCGAGCTCGCCCGAGGGGCATCACCGCTTCCGCTCTCCGCAACCGACCTGCCTCGAATCAAGGAGCTCGCGCGGCGCATCAGCGTCGGAATCGGGACGTCAGTGCTCTTGTTCCTCGTTTTCGCGTTCGTCGCCCTCTACCTCGTGAAGATCTGGCGCCGCGCGGCGCCCGCCTGGGCCCCCGGCGCTTCGATGCCACGCGTTGTCTACAGAGCCGAGCTCGATCGAATCGGTGAGCTGGCGGTTCGCCGGGGCACGGGGGAATCGCGCGAGGCCTTCGCCACACGGATCGAGGGCAGCTTCCCGTCCTTCACGCCGTTGACCCGGGCGCACATCGCCGGTGCGTTCGGTGGGCACGAGGCCGATCCGGGGCTTCTCCGGGAACAGGCTGCGGGGGTCCGGCGCGACATTCGAGCCGCTTTCCCGTTTTGGAAGCGATTTTTAGGCCTGGTCACACCATGGTCTTGGTTACGTTCAAAATGATGCCATCCTTCCCAACTGGAGCCCGGAGCTGAGATGCAGCAAGCGATACGAACACCGATAGACGACAGTTTGGGTGGCGCGCGCGAAGTCGCCGAGCGCTTGGGCGAGCGTCTGAGAGCCGCGATCCGAGGTCGGGACGAAGTAGTCGAGCTAGTGCTCGTCGCCCTGCTATCGGACGGCCACGTGCTCCTCGAAGACTATCCGGGTTCCGGAAAGACTACGTTGGCGCGCGCGCTCGGCAATGCGCTCGAAGACGACACTGCGGGAGACGACATCGCTGCCTTCCGACGGATCCAGTTCACGCCGGACTTGCTTCCGAGCGACATCACCGGGACCAACATCTTCGACGTGGAGACGAGCCGCTTCGCGTTTCGCCGAGGCCCGGTGTTCGCCCACATCGTCTTGGCAGACGAGATCAATCGCACTTCACCGAAGGTCCAGGCCGCGATGCTCGAGGCCATGGCCGAAAAACAGGTGACGGTCGACAATCATTCCTATGCGCTCGACGACCTCTTCTTCGTCATCGCGACCCAAAACCCACTCGACTTGGCCGGCACCTACCCGCTCCCGAGCCCGCAGCTCGATCGATTCCTCTTCAAGATCGAGATGAAGCACATCGACCGCGCGTCCGAGCTCGAAGTCCTGGACCAGTATCCCCGGGCGAGCCTCGACGTTGCTCGCGATTTTCCCGGAGTGACCCGGACCGAAATCCTCGCGGCGCGGAGACAAACCCGCGGCGCGGTTCACGTGGCGCCCGTCGTGAAAGAGGCCCTGGTCGATTTGGCACGGCTTCTGCGAAGCGATTCGCGCGTCATTCAGGGTGCGTCGACTCGCGCGCTGGTCCTGATGCTTCCGGCGCTTCAGGCCCGCGCCGTCATTCACGGCCGGGATTTCGTCTCGCCGGAAGACATTGCTGTGCTCGCTCCGTACGTCTTCAAGCATCGGCTCGAATGCGCACCTGGCGTCGAGGACGTGGATGCGCTCATCGAGGAAGCCAGCGCCGTCGAGGTCGAAAAACTGGCTCGCGCGAGCCTGCGCCGCGGCTGACCATGGGTCGATTCACCCGAGCCCGGTTCACGGCCCTGGCGCTAGCGCTCCTGGGCGTGGCCGCTTTTGCCCCGGCCCCGGCTGCCGCCGACGAGATGATGGCGCCCCTGATGCTCGAGGGAGAGGAAGCGGAAAACGAGGAGCTCGCGCTCTGGGAGTTCGTCGAACGAGAGCGCTACGTAAAAGCGCGCGAGGAGTCGGAGAAGTATCTGCGAGACCACCCGAGCTCGTACGTCGCGCACCTCGCGTTCGGTCTGGCCCAACACTACGGCGAAGCGAACTTCCCGAAGGCTCTGTTCCACGAAGCGCGCGCCCTCGAGCTCTTCGAGGCTGCGGAGGGCGTGGAGCCCACGCCGAGCCGGCCCTGGCGCTGGCACGCTCGCATTCTCATTGCGCTCACCCGGACGCACGGCGATCTCGAGCACTACGACGAACAGCTCGCATTCATGTATCGATACAACGAGCTCTACACGCCGCTGCTGAAGGCAGAGCTCGCCTGGCCACTGAT
>JBLYYU010000217.1:0-3498 GCA_048550275.1 Polyangiales bacterium | reverse complement strand
TCCTGCTCTACACGTACAAGAAGCTCGTCCAGCACGACCTCGATCGATTCACGTTCTGGCCCGCCCAGATCTTCTGGTACTTCGTCGTCGGCGTTTGGCCGATCCTCTACTGGCAGGTGTATCTCTAGTGCCGTCGCTGGCCGATCTGGCTCGCACGGCAGCCGCGGCGGGCCTCGTGGCCCTGAGTTGGGCTGCCGACTCGGCCTATGCCTGCCCCTCCTGTGCTTCGCCGCTCGAGGAGAATCGGCAAGCATTCGTCGACACCACCGTATTTCTAACCGTGGTCCCGCTCATGATGATGGGCGGCTTCGTCTGGTGGCTGCGCCGCCGGATCCGCGCGATGGAAGACGCGCCCGAGATCGCCGTTCCGGAGAACCTGCTCCGAGACGCCGGCCGGTTCTCCAAGCGCCCCTAGATCCGCTCCCAGACCGGCTGACGGGCGTCGTAGGGGCCACCTCGATGGGATTCCCGTGCGGTCAGCGCCTTGGCGAATGCACGGGCCGCAAATGCGAGGAGCAGGCCGATCGCCACGTCGATGAACCAGTGCCAGCGTAGAAACATCGTCGCGACGATGATATTCAGCGCGACGAAAGCGATGACGGGCCAGAGCCATCGGAACGGCTGCGCGTCCCGGTGGGCGAAGCAGTGCAGGCTGAAATACGCCGGCCAGGCCGTATGGAGTGAGGGAAAGATGTCGAGTTGCGCCCCGGCTGTGGCGACGGTGATCTCGACCTGTTTCCACCAGAACCCGCCGTGCAGCGGCTCGTCGAACGCAATGGTTGCATACGGGCCCACGCCCGGCACAATTGTGTAGAGGAAGTGTCCCGCCGCCACGACCAGCATTCCCCCCGCCATCAGCTCCTGAAGCCGCGTGCCCTTGCCGAAGAACAGGGCCGGAACGAGCATGACGACCAACAGGAAGAAGTGGCTGTAGTAGAAAAGCGACAACCATTCGACTATAGGCTCGACGTTCCAGGCCTGCATCCAGATCGACGGCGTCGTACCGAGAAGCCAGAGGTCGATCGCGTACAGGCGGTTGTCCATCAGGTCCGGCTGCAGCGCGGGAAGTAGAGTGCGCATCTCGAAGTACGAGAGCACCATCGGCAAGAATAGCCCCAGACGATAGGTCAGAGCTCTCGCGCTTCGGCTGCGTATCACCTCTCCTCGGCTGAGAACCAGAGAGCAGGACGTGATCACCAGCAAGGCCAACGCCATTCGCCGCGCAACCGTGGCGTCCGGACTGTCGGGCGCGAGCGATACACGCACGAGAAGATAGGCGTGGAATGCGACCGCCACTGCGTCTTGGAGCGCGAGGTTTTGCGCCGTGACGCCTAGGGTCGTTCGCGCCCGCTCAGCGACGTTCCGAGTGAGTTCAAGCATGCAAGTCCCGCTGGCTCAAAGTGTGTCGAGACTGGGAAATGGATGCAAGCATCTGTCAGTTTTCTCCCACACGCGATTACACACTAAAGGCTTATTGGCTTCTACGGCGGACGCTAGCCGCATCCTGGGGTACAACGCGCTCCATGGAAGAGGCAACGCCCAAGCGGCCGTCCATCCGGGAGGACGCTATCAATCTCCCGAACCTGCTGACGATGCTCCGGATCGCGCTGATCCCCGGCGTGCTCTGGCTGCTCTGGGAGGGCACGCCGAAGTCGAACTTCTGGGCGGCCATTCTCTACATCGGAACGGCTCTGACGGATTTGATCGACGGCTACCTCGCTCGCCGGTGGGGGCAGATCAGCGTGCTTGGGAAGTTCCTCGATCCGCTCGCCGACAAGCTACTGGTGATGGCAACGCTGATCTTCTTGGCGTACCTCGGCCGCATGCCATTCCTCGGAGTCGTGGCCGTGATCATCATGCTCGGCCGAGAGTTCGCGATCACGGCGCTTCGTACGATTGCGATGAGTGAGGGCGTGGTGATGGCAGCGATGCGCACCGGCAAGGACAAGACGGCCCTGCAAATGGTCGCGATCCTGATGCTCATCGTTCATCAGCGCTACACCGTCTATTTTGGTTTCTACCAAACCGAGTTCGATTTCGCGGGGGTAGGCTTGGTGCTTCTTTACCTGAGCCTCGGATTGGCGCTCTTCAGTGCGGGTGAGTACTTCAAGCTCTTCGTCGACGCAGTCGACGCGAAAGAAGAGCGCCTGAATCAAGCCGCATCGTGACTGGGCAAAAAGGAACCGCGTCGATCGCAACGCAATCATCTCGACGAATCGTCGGCCGAGTGTTTCGTGGTCAGCGGATCCAGGATGCCTTCGCCGCACTCGTTGGCGAACATGATCTAAGAACCGCCTGGGTCAGCGGCATCGGCGCGTTCGAGTGGATCGAGCTCACCGAGTACAACCAGGCAGAGCAGCGATACGAAGAGGCTCATCGTTTCGAGCGCTGCGAGCTGCTTTCGATGCAAGGGAACCTTTCGGATCGGGACGGCCACCCGTTCTGGCATCTGCACGCCACGATTTCTCTTCGTGAGAACGGGCGGGACGTGACCTATGGCGGGCACGTGGTGGACGGTTCGGTCTTCGCTCTCGAGTTTCGGATCGACTGTTTCGACGCGCTTTCGCTTCGGCGCGCGAGCGATCCGGCGACAGGATTGCAGCTCTGGGCGGACATCGAAGGGGTGAACCAAGACGCGGAAACCCGAGTGGCCGACGCGCCAGCTGTGGCGACCGCGCCAGAAGGTGTGACCTGGGGGATGGCCGCCGAGCTCTCGAAGCGGGCCCAACCGATTGCGCCGGTCGAGCATCGCCCCGAAAGAGGCGACTGGATCGAGCACGCCAAGTTCGGGCTCTGCAAGATCGAAGGTCTCAGCGGAGATGGTGTGTGCATCATCAAGCTCGCTGACGCGCGGCGGAAGAAGATCAAGCTCGACGCCATGCTGGTCCTGCCGCCTCGGAGTGACGACGGACGCCGGATCTTTCCGGTGCGCCCCAAGCGCAAGCCCTAGTCGTTGAGCCGAATGCGAGGATCGAGGGCAGCGACCGCGATGTCTGCAAGAAGGTTGCCGATTTGCACCGCGATACCGAACATCAGCACCACCGCCATGATCACTGGCGCATCGAGCGATTCGATCGACTCGATGGTGAGTAGCCCGAGGCCTGGCCAGGCAAAGATCTTCTCGGTGATGATCGCGCCGCCGACGAGGAACGGTAGGCTCAGCCCGATCAAGGTCGCTATCGGAAGGAGAGCATTTCGAATGGCGTGCTTGATGACGACCTGGCTCATCGGCATGCCCTTGGCCTTGGCCGTTCGAACGTGGTCGTGTCGTAGAGTCTCGATGAGCTCGCCTCGCATCACGCGCGCATAGGTGGCCGCCCCGGCGATCGCCAGAATGAACGCGGGGAGGAGCGCGTGATAGATGTGATCCAGCGCGTCCACGCCATACCCTCCGAATGGAAACCAGCCGAGGAGGAACGCAAAGACCAGAAGTGCGATGGGTCCGGTAACGTAGGTTGGAAGGCTGATCCCGACGAACGTGGCAAACATGATCGCCGT
>JBLYYU010000216.1:0-15031 GCA_048550275.1 Polyangiales bacterium | reverse complement strand
GATCGGCGAACGATCATAGGCAGCAGACTGCCCGTGAATGTCGTTCATCGCCTTGGCGTTCCAGGCCCGCGTTCGCTCCTCCGCCCAGAAGAGCCCGAGGAACCCTCGGCTCTGGTCGGTCACTTGCTTCAAGCGGATCCACTTGGCCCCGATGATGTAGAGACACATCACCATCATGAAGACGAGGATCAGCATGACGAACTGAACGACGGGCGAAGCGCCCAACACCAGTTGCCAAGGATTGAGTTGTTGCGGTGCGCTCGTCTGAAGGAAAACCGAAAGCATCAATGGCTACCCCCCACGAGCGCACCCCCCAGGTGCGTCAGTTTTCAGAACCGGTGACGTTGCGGTCGCGGGCCCAGCCGGCCTCGTCGGTTCCAGTCGCCATCTCCTCGCCCACCGAGGTGATCGAGATCCGGCTTCCATCCAAGCCGAGCGACTTGAGGTAGCTGCGAACCGACTGAGCGCGACGCTCGCCAAGCGCGATGTTGTATTCCTCGGTGCCGCGCGGATCGCACGCACCGGTGAGAAGAAGCGAAAGACCTGGATCGGCCTGGCTGCGGTAGCACTCCACGGCTTCCTGAAGCGCGGCGCGCGCGCTGCTGTCGAGCTCGGAGGAGTCGAACGCGAAGTACACAGTCTCGACCACGCAGGGCTCTGCGACCGGCTGAACGTCGATTTCGGGTTCCGGCTCGGGAACCTCAGCGCCGGTGGTCGGTTCCGGCTCCGGCTCCTCCGCGTCCTTCTTGCAGCCAACCAGCATGGTGGCGAAAAGCGAGAGGCACACGAGGGCCATAAACGATGAGTTGAGATGTCTCTTCATGGAGTTCCTTTTCCTTCCCCTCTGAACTCAGAGAGCACGAGCGCCAGCATAGTCCCCGGGTAGTTACGCGCAATTTTTCCGGTACCTGCGCAGGGTTAAGAGGCGCACTTTTTCGTGGTCTAAATATGCGAAGTCACTTATGGGGGTCAAAGATGTCGCTAATTGTAAAGTCTGCGAAACTCGCGATCCGCATCACGGTTCCGGCAATTCCCCTTCTCGGGCTTGTGACAGCCCTCAGCTCAGGATGCAACGAGAGATCGAGCTCGGCCGAGCCGGCCGCCGGAGCATCTGCCGCGACCCACGAGCATTCGAGCGGGGCGGAGGACGGGTTCCCCCATCCGCACCACTACGCCGACCGTCTCGACGACCCGAAACGGCGCGCTTGGCAGAAGCCGCGTGAGGTCGTCGAGCTTCTGGCCTGCGAGGCCGGGATGGTCGCGGCCGACGTCGGTGCGGGAACCGGATACTTCTTAGCGGACCTATCGAAGGCTGTCGGCACGGAAGGCCGGGTCTTGGCGCTCGATACTGAGCCGACAATGGTCGATCGGATGACCTCACGCATCGAACGAGAGGGCCTGAAGAACGCGCGCGCCTCGACCGTTCTGCCCGACGATCCCGGCCTCGCACGGGAGTCGGTGGATCGCGTCCTCGTCGTGAACACCTGGCACCACATCAGCGATCGAGTGCTCTACGCGGAGAAACTCCGAGGAGCGCTACGTTCGGGCGGGCAGCTCATGATCGTCGATTTCACGATGGAGAGCCCACATGGTCCGCCGGCCGAGATGCGACTCACGATCGATACCATCGTAGCCGAGCTCGAGGCTGCGGGCTTCGCCGCCAGGGTTCTCGACGAGTCGCTTCCCTATCAGTACGTGGTCCTCGGAATCGTTCCGTAGCTCAGCGCGCGCCGCCGTGAATCCGGCGCCGGACCTTCGAGGCAACCAGGGTCGCGACCATTCCGGCCCGGCTTCGTTCTTTGCGAAGCCGGCTCTGCAATGAGCTCGGTGACGGGAGCGAGATCCACAGGCGAAGCAAGTGACGCTTGCGCTCGGGTTCCGGGTGGTCCTCGTAGTCAGTGCGGGCGTGGAGGACGGTGTGGTTGGAGACGAGCTGCACGTCACCGGGTTCGAGATCCATCTCGAGATAGAGCTCTGGCGAGTCGGCGATCTCGTTGTAGAGATCGAGCACTTCGCGATCGTTCCCCGTGAGTAGCGGCTCCCCCGCGTACCCAACCGCAGAGCGGAAGTAGTCCGTGTGATAGAAGGTCCGCAATCGGCCGTCGTCGAATTGGCAGGGGGCTATGGGAAGGAACTGGATGCCGCCTTCACCCTTGGTATCCATCATGAATGGGCGGTAGAGGCGATCGACCAAGTCGGGGCGCCTGCGCAGAAGCTCGTTGTATACCGAGACCGAGCTGACGATTCGGCTCTTCCCGCCGAGCTTGGCGCTCTGAAGACAGAGCAGGCCCACCACGTCCGCGGCGTCACAGTGAAAGTTGATGTTCACGTTCGTGCGATAGTGACGCACTTCGTCGGGGCTCTCCCCGGTGTCCCGGACGTGCCCGAGCAGGTCAGCCTGCGGATTCTGCGCGCCCGGGATGCCCAGATGCTGGCCGAGACACCAGAAGAAGACCTCGGAGTCGCCATCGGGCCAGCGAGTGACGGGAACGCCCCGTAACACCTGGAAGCCGCGGCCGGATCCAATTTCGTCCCGCCAGCGAGCGATCTTCTTCGACAAGGTCGGGAGCGGAAAGTCGTCCTTCGTCAAATCGCCCAAGCGCTTGCGGGTCTTCTTCGCCACAATGAGCGCGCGCTCGATCTCGTCGACGTCCGTGTCCGTCAGCTCGTCGCGCCAGTCGTCGCGTTCTACGAGCTCGCTCCCTTTCCAGGCTGCCGCGATGCGCAGAGGCTCTCGAAGGACGCGCTGCTGCGGCCGCGAGAAGTAGTGAAGCGTCTGGGCGGTGAGTGTCTTGTACAAGGTCTCTCGTCCTCCCAACGTGTTCGAAGTGGAAGCTGCAGCGCATATTTTGCGGGAGCATTGGCTTCCTTACAAGTGGGACTTATAGGGAAAGAGGAGGCTGAACATGAGCGATCCAAGCTATGCGTTTTCCAAACAGCTCGACGGTGTGTCCGTGGAGGAGGCGCTCGACAAAGTCACTGAAGCTCTAAAGACCAACGGCTTTGGTGTGCTGACGAAAATCGACGTGAAGGACACGTTGAAGAAGAAGATCGACGTCGACTTCCGGCCGTACGTGATCCTCGGCGCCTGCAACCCGAAGCTCGCGCACAAGGCGCTGCAGGGGGAGTCGTTCATCGGCCTGCTCCTTCCATGCAACGTCGTCGTGCAGGAGGCCGAGGGCGGCGCCCTCGTTTCGTTTGCCGACCCGAAGGCCATGTTCGATCTGGTTCCCGATGCACCGATCGAAGAAGTGGCCGAGGAAGCGCGGCGGCTTCTGCAGAAAGCTCGAGATCAGCTTTGAGCTAAGCCAACGCTTCGATTCGCGCCGGGACGTGCTTGTGCCAGGGCGTGCCCGCGAGCCAGTCGCCATCCTCGACCGACGTCAGCTCGTTGAGCGAGACGCCCGTCCGGATCAGCGAGCCGTCCTCGGCCCGATTGTCGAGACCGAGGCCGTTCGGCAGCGAGACGTGACCCGGCTGCATCATTTCGCTTACCTCGACAGCCACCTCGACGGACCCGCGTTTGGTGCTCAGGCGAACACGGCCTCCGTCGCCGACTCCGAGGTCGCTGGCGTCCTTCGGGTTGATTCGCAAAAGGCCGTCCGCGTCCTTCTTTCGCCAGCCTGGTGACCGGAAAATCGTGTTGGCGGTGAACGAACGTCGCTCCCCCGCAGAAAGCACGAAGGGGTACTTCGAATCGCCCGTGCCCGGCTTGGCGTCCTTCAGCGTCCCGAGCTCTTGGAGCAGCTCTGGGATCGAAGCCTGAATCTTCCCGTTGGGGGTGTGAACGCGCGCCCAACTCTCTTCCCAGTCATCAACCGAAAAGATGACTCCCGACGGGCTCTCGAGGATGGCGTCGAAGAGCTTCTCGGCGGCGACGAAACCCGGACCCTCGAAGCCGGCGCGCTCGAGCGAGCCCTTGTTCTTGTTTGCGAACTGGTGCACCAACCCCCAGACGACGGCGGCGGGCGCCATCCCCTTCGGCAAGTGGGGACCGAGCGTTCGGTAGAGGATTACCGGCGCCAGGGGCGCGAGCTTTGGGTTCGATAGGACGGTCGCGAAGAACGCGGGGATGAACGCGGCCCGTCCTTGTTCGAGCGCGGCATGCAAGGGCGCCAGGTCTTCGTCCGAGTACGCACCGAGAGCCTCGCATAGGCGCGCGTGAATTTCGGCCTCGGTCAGCACGCTTGCCGGCGCCTCGAAAAGCGGCTGACGGACGTGGAAGTAGTTCTTCGGGAACTCGAAATTGAAGAACGTCGCCTCAGCTTTTTCGAACTGGGTCGCGGTCGGCAGCACGTAGTCCGCCAAACGAGCCGTCTCGGTCATCGCCACATCGATCACCACCAGAGTGTCGAGCGCGCTCAGCGCCTCGCGCATCGCCTGGCTGTCGGGCATCGAGTGCGCCGGGTTGCTGCTCTCCACGATCATTGCGCGATATCGTTTGGGGTGATCGGTGAGGATCTCGGACGGGATCGAATTGCAGGGCGTCAGCCCGGAGATGATCCGCTCGTTCGCTACTGGGGTTCGCTTGCACTCTGCGCCGGCGCCGAGCTTCTCGAGGTTACCCGCGACGCTGACCATAGTTGCCGGAACATACTGCGCCCCGGGCTTGGCGAAATTGCCGGTGAGCACCCAGAGCAGCTTGTTGAGGTAGCTGTTGAGGGTAGAAAACCGGTTCATTTGAATCCCGAGGTCCTCGAAAATCGCGAAGCCTTCCGCCTTGCCGATCCGCCGCGCCGTTTCGCGAACTAGTCCCTCGGGTACGCCCGAGATTTCGCAGTACTCCGCGATCGGGATCTCCCGGAATGCCGCGATCGGATCCTCGACGCCGTCGACGTGCTCGTCGAGCCACGCATTGTCGATGAGGTCTTCCTGAACGAGGACGCCGCCGAGGGCGGCGAGCAGCCAGGCGTCGGTCCCGGGCTTCACGCGCAAGTGGATGTCCGCCATTGCGGCGGTTTCGGTTCGCCGCGGGTCGACGACGATCATGGTGCGGTCGGTATCCTTCGCCATCTTCTTGAGGGTGACGCGTGCGCGCGGAATCCCATGGGCCTGCCAGGGGTTCTTTCCGAGAAACATACCGACGTCGCAACGTTCGAAGTCCCCGCGGGTCACCTGGCCCATCAGACGTCCGGCAACCCAGAACTCACCGGTCTTCTCTTGGGCAAGCGCGCTCGATCGGTAGCGGGAGCCGAGCGCCCGTCGAGTCGCCACGGAGTACGCAGCCGGGAAGTGATTCCCCTGTCCGCCGCCGCCAAAATAGAAAATCGTGTCGCCGCCGTGCTCGTCTCGAATCGCCGACAGGCGTTCGGTCACTTCGCGAATCGCGGTGTCCCAGTCGATCTCCTCGAAGGTTCCATCCGCCTTTCGCCGAAGCGGGCTGGTCACTCGATCGAGACCGTTCTGGTAGTAGTCGAGACGGTGCGGCTTCTCGCAAGCGTATCCCTTCGAACCGGGGTGCGCCTTGTCACCGCGAATGCGGGTGAAGTGCCGATCGCTTTCCCCGCCGAGTTGAACATCGAGCCCGCAATTGCATTCGCAGAGAATGCAGGCCGTCTTCTTCCATTCTGCCGCCACAGGGACACCTCTCTCTTCGGAATCGAGCGCCGCTCTGTGATCGTAGTCCCAGGCAGTCGCGGACGTAAGCCTGTTCGCCCTGCGATTCCCCAGCCGGCGCTGCGCTCGCTCAGGCGTTGAGAGGCACGTCGAATTCACGACAGTATTCGCCGAAGCGCTGGCGAATCTCGCCCAGATCGAGCCCGAAGTCTTCGCGGGTGTACTTATGAACGCCGCGGCTGCCCCGAGGGTTCGCCGCCAGGAAGGCCGCCATCCGCTCTCGTGTGGACTCGGTGAATTCGAGACCGAAGTGCTCGTAGGCGCGCCGGAGCTGGTCGACCGAATCCGTGATCGTATCGTCGAAGTACGCGTCGAAGAATTGGCGAGGCTTGTCGGCGTGACGCCGCCGGGCCTCGACCGCGCGCTGCAAGGACAGCGACCAGGTGTCCAAGACGTTGCGGCCGATACGGATCGGATCGACACCGTCGGAGGTCATACCGCGCAAGGCGTAGTGAAGGCTCGAAAGAGACGGCATGACGTTGGCCGGATCCCGGTGCGTGTGGATGATGAGCGCGTCGGGGTACGTCTCGAGGATTTCATCGATCGCCGAGAGGTGCGCGGGGCTCTTGAGCACCCAGCGATCCAACATGTGCTTGCTCTGCAAGTGCTGCAGGAACTTCTTGTGGAACGCGTACGAGGGGAGCTGATTCTGCTGCTCGAACCAGCTCTGGTAACTCGGCACGTGGTAGGTGATGTGGAACTGCACCGTGAGAAACTCGTGCGCGTTGATGGGAACGCACTCCTGCGGCAGCGAGGCGCCGAACTCGTGAATCGCCGGCAGCGTCGGGATGACCTTGTCGAGGTTTCCGAACAGCTTCTCCGCGTCCGCGATTCGCGGGTCCGTCTGGTACGACGCCGTCTCGGGCGGCGGAACCGGCCACTCGACCTCCCAACTCAAGGGCGGACGGTGCGCCGGATCTTGCGACAAGAGATTGAACAGGATCGTGGTCCCGGTGCGCGGCAATCCGATGATGAAGATCGGCCGTTCGATTCGTTCGTTCTCTAGCTCCGGGTGCTGGCTCCGGTACTCGGTCAGACGAAGCCGGTTCTCGAGGTAGCGAAGCAAGGTCTGGCGGCAACTGATCCGGCCGAGGGTGTTGAGGTCGGCTTCGCGTTCGACGGCGTCGAGGAAGACGTCCATCCCATCGAGAAAGCTGTCGCCGCCGAAGTCGCTCGATCCAGCTGCGCGGACCGCTGCGTCGAGCAGGTCTTGGCGCTTCAGCGACGGTGCCTTCCACCCGAGGCTGCGGAGCCCGGCGCCTATGCCGTTGACGGCGCGGATCCCGAATGGGCGATATGGAGGAGGCAGCGACATTGGGGCTCGTTTGGGTTCACGCTTGACTTGGCAGCGCGCCGGCGTGTTAGCACGCGGCCATGAGCACGGGAAAGCGAAGATGGATGCGCTGGGCAATTCCGCTAGCGATGGCGGCGCTCGCGGTCTGGGTGGTCAGCACGCGCGGCAGCGACCGGAAAACGGAAACGGTCCTGCCGGCCCCTGTTCTGGCCGAGGGACCGCCGGCCTTCCGGCAGTCCAAGACCGAGTCCAACCTGAGCCCGCAATACTTCGACAGCCTTTGGCCCGCCGGCCATCGCGACAGTGCGAATACCGACTTCGTGCCGATCGAGCTCGGGAGCTCGTTCGAGCTGAAGAAACACTTCTTGCACGGCCATCCGATCTTCTGGCCGCCGACCATCGGCCTCGATGGGACCTCGTATGTAGTGACTGGCGCGCCTCCCGGGATGAGCCACCTCCACGCGATCTCTCCAGACGGCGACGTGCTCTGGTCCGCGAAGCCGCAAGAGTCGTTGGCCGACCTCGACTCTTTCGCGATCATGAACGCGCCGACCATCGACGCAGAGGGCGACCTCTACGTCGGTGACCGCGACCAACTGTGGGCTTTCAAACCGAACGGCGACGTGAAGTGGGTCGTCGACTTGAAGCAGTATGGCGTCGACTGGGGCTTCATGACTGTGATGCTGACCCGGCAGCGCTATGTCGGCGGCGTCACCACGAACGGCAAGGTGCTCTTCTTCTGGTCGCACAGCGGCGAGCTCGCGATGCCTCCGCTCGACCTGCCGGGCGGCCCCGGACCGGCGCCGGAAGACGAGCCGCCCGAATCCCTATGGAAGGACCTGATGGACCCGGACCTGGTTCCGTTCATCTTCAACTTGATCCAGGGCTGGGAAATCGAAGTTGCGAACACGCCGGCAATTCACCCGGAGACCGGCAGGCTCTACATCACGGCGGCCGGTGAGACCGAGGGTACGGGCGTGCTCTACGGGATCGACATCAGCGACGATGCGCTGACGATCGCGTTTCAGGCGCCGATGGGGGGCGGAAGCGGTACCAGCCCCGCGGTCTCGCACGATGGAAGCGCGGTCTATGCCGTCGACGAGCTCGGGCGCATGATCTCGATCGATGCGCACACCGGAACGCGGCTCTGGCAGAGCAAAGAAGGCGGCGGCGGCTCGGCCTCGCCTAGCGTCGGCCCCGACGAAACGATCTACACGCCCTTCCAGGACCGGATCACCGCCTACACCAAGGATGGCGATGTGCGCTGGGAGAAATCGTACGACGAGATGTGCAAAGAGCGGCTGCCGGCGCCCGGCGGCGTTTGGAGCTACTTGCTCTCCGAGCCGGTCGCCTTCGTCAACAGTCTGCTCACGGTGGGGATGAAACGCGGCTGGATGGCGGTCGTGTGCGGCTATCATCTTCCGAAGTTCCTCTCGAAAAGCGACCGGACACGTGTCCCCGTCCCCCAGGAATCCTTATTCGTGACGTTCGACCTCGCCACCGGGGAGCCGGTCGGCGAACCTCTCGTACTTCCAGAAACCAGCGAGGGGTTCGTGACCCCGCTCCCGAACGGAAACGTGATCATCACCACGTCCGGAGCGATCACGTCGATCTTCTACTACATGGTCAATCGCATCCTACCGGAACGTCTACAGGTCGCCGGCCCGCCCAAAGCCGGACTTCTGCTATTGGAACCTCGATGACCGAGCTCCCACCGCGCGTGTTGTTCTACGATGGCGTCTGCGCGATGTGCAACGGCATCGTGAAGATGATCCTCCGCTTCGACGACGCGAGCGCATTCCACTTCGCTCCTCTTCAAGGCGAGACCGCCAAGCTCGCTCGGGCCCTCTACCCGGATTTCCCGGCCGCGGTCGAGACCGTCGTGTACGTCAAGGAAGGCAAGGTGTACCTGCGCTCACGCGCGGCGGCCCTGGTCGCCCGCGAGCTCCCTTACCCCAGCAGGGCTCTGTCCTGGTTTCGCTTCCTCCCTGTCTGGCTCACGGATTTCTTCTACGGCATCGTCGCCCGGGTCCGGTATCGCGTGTTCGGCAGGTACGACCACTGCCCGATACCGCCAGAAGCGCAGCGGAAGCGATTCCTGCCTTGAGTAGACCGGCGCAGCTTGATGTAAGCAGATGTCTCACCCGTTTGGGTGATCGGACGAGGATTGCTAGCCTGAAGGCAGGATGGGGACTCGTGTCGTGTTTGGAGCGCTGCTCGCGCTGACCTTGGGTTGTGATGTCGCGATCGGCGACGCAGGCGAGAGAGGCCTGGAGGCAGACGCGGGCACTGACGCTGGCTCTGACGCTGGCTCTGGCACCGACGCTGGCTCTGGCACCGACGCTGGCGCTGGCGGGAGCGGTGGGTCGGACGGAAGTGGTGGCGCGGCTGGAAGCGGTGGGTCCTCCGGAAGCGGTGGGTCCTCCGGAAGCGGTGGGTCCGCCGGAAGCGGTGGCGCGGCTGGAAGTGGTGGGTCCGCCGGAAGCGGTGGCGCGGTTGGAAGCGGTGGGTCCGCCGGAAGCGGTGGCGCGGCTGGAAGTGGTGGGTCCGCCGGAAGCGGTGGCGCGGCTGGAAGCGGTGGGGGACCGGAGCACTGTGCTGGTGGGCCGCTTGCGGCTCCGATCCCAGGATGCACTCCGACGCCGGTTCCCGACACTGGAGACATTCACGCCGATTGTGTCGCGCGTATCAATCAGTTCCGTTGGGACTGTCAGTGCCTTCCGCCCTTGGCACGATGGGTGGACGGTGAGAGCTGCACGGACAGCAATGCCGAGTACGACAGCGTGAACGGGGTGCACGCGAGCTTCTACGCAATTCCCTGCGGGACGGGTAGTCGGGCGCAGAACGAGTGTCCCGGTTGGCCGTCGAACGCGTACGTGATCAGCGGCTGCCTCCAGGCGATGTGGGACGAAGGGCCCGAGGACGGAGATGAGAACACCGTCAACGGGCACTACGAGAGTATGGCGACCAGTACCTACACGCGCGTCGCCTGCGGATTCTTTACGACGCCTTCGGGGAGTGTTTGGGGCGTTCAGAACTTTGACTGAGGGGGCGCGAATGCGCGGTACGACCACACTGCTTCTAGCTCTTTGCCTCGTTGCTACGGGCTGCGGCGACTTCTTCGAACAGCCCGGCGCCGGGGGCAGCGGCGGCTCCGGGGGCGGAACAGCGGGAGCAGGCGGCAACCCGCGTTTCCTCGCCGACTGCACCAGCGGCCCGCTCGAGGCGCCCCTCGCCGACTGTCAGCCCGAGCCTCTCGAAAGCAGCGGCGACCCATACGCGGACTGCGTGACCCGAATCAACCAACTCCGCTGGGAATGCCAGTGTCTTCCGCCTCTCCAGCGCTGGACCGGTGGCGAGAGTTGCGCGAACCAACACGCCGAATACGACAGCACTCGAAGCGCCCATGCAGGGTTCCGCGACGGTATTTGCCCGGAGGACGGCTATGCCCAGAACGAATGCCCGGGATGGCCTTCCAGGGAGCGCGTCGTCACGGGGTGCCTACAGGCGATGTGGGACGAAGGCCCCGGCGAGCCGTACTCGGCACACGGGCACTACATCAATATGACCAACCCGGGATACACAGCGGTCGCCTGTGGTTTCTACGAGACTCTGGACGGGAAGATCTGGTCTGTGCAGAACTTCGACTAGACCGGCGCTCGGGCTCGCCTATTCGCTGGGCGGGGACCAGGCGGTTGCGGCCAGCTCGCCCTCTTCGATGCCCAACCAAATCCGCAGCTGCTTCAACATGAACTCGGTGCCCTCTCGTGAGGAGAGGTCGACCCGGTAGGTGTTGATGTAACGGACGCTTTCCTCGAGCCAGAGGTCCCAACCTTCTTTGGAGACCTTCTCGAAGATGAGCTGGCCCATTTCGTTTGGAAATGGGGGCTTCGCAAGCCCTGGGAGCTCGCGGTCGAGCTTGACACAATGGACTAGTCGGTTCGGATCGGCTTCTGGCATGGCTGCCGGAGAACCTAGCACCGAGGCCGGCGCTGGCTAGCCCAGAATCCGGAAGAATGAACGGAGCATCTGGTACGTGAGACCCCAGACCACCCGGCCGTCCACGTCGTAAGCTGGGAAGTCGATCTGACTGCCGTGCCATTGGTACGGGCGAACGGTGTCGACCTCGCCCCGGTATAGGGGAAGCAATGGTGTCCAAAGCGCCTCGGCGACCTCCCTCGCTTCGACTCGAATGGGCGACTCCCGGTGGACCTCGAAGACGAACGGGCGGATCACGGTCTCCTGCGGCTTGCCACGTGCGATCGCCTGAAGGTCGTCGAGCTGCCCGATATGCTCGGCCTCCGCGGTCAAGTCGAGGCCGACCTCTTCGCGCGTCTCGCGCATCGCGGTGTGCAGAAGCGTCTCATCGCCCATCTCCCGCCTGCCGCCCGGGAAGGCCATGTGCCCTGACCACGGATCGCGCGGATGCTCGGCGCGTCGGATGAGAAACACCTCGGGACCGGACGCGCCCTCACGCAGCAACATGGCGACGGCGGCCCACTTCTCGTGCTCCGCGAGCTCCTTGGGGGGCCGCCCGTCGAGCATAGTGCGAACATCCGGGAGCCCGAGATCCGTCATCCCTGTCAGTCGACGATCTCGTAGCGGAAGTCTTCGATCACCGGGTTGGCCAGGAGCTTCTCGCACATGGATTGAATGTGTGACTCCGCCGAGGCTTTGTCATTGCCGTCGAGCTCGAGCTCGATGAGCTTGCCGACGCGGGCGGACTTGACCTCTTCGAAACCGAGGGAACCTAGCGAGCGGCGAACCGCGTCACCCTGCGGATCGAGAACTTCACGCTTCAGTGTGACGAAGATGTTCGCTTTCATGATCCCTCCAACCCTAGGTTCTTCGCGATGCGGGGCAATGGGTCAGCGACGTCGGGCTCGAAGGCGGTGCCGCGAATCTCATCGCAGGCTTGAATGTAGCGGCGCGAGGCCTCGACGCGGACGTCGTCCGGAATGGTCGGCACGGGGCCGTCGCCCTTGTAGCCGTGGCTCGCCAGCCAGCGTCGGACGTACTCCTTGTCGAAGCTCTCCGGATCCTCGCCCGCTTCGAATCGCTCCTGGTAGGTCTTGGTATACCAGAACCGGGATGAGTCGGGAGTGTGGATCTCATCGATGACGACGATCTTGCCGTCCGGCGTCTTGCCGAACTCGTACTTGGTGTCGACGAGAATCAGGCCGCGATCGGCGCAAACTCTTTGTCCGTGCGCGAAGAGCGCCATTGCGTAGCCAGCCGCCTCGTCGAAGTCCTCGGGGCTGATTCGACCCATCGCGAGGATCTCTTCGCGAGAGGCCGACACGTCGTGATCGCCCTTGGCGGCCTTGGTGCTGGGGGTGAGGATCGGATCGGGCAGCTTCTGGTGCTTCTTGAGGCCGTCCGGAAGCTCGTGACCGCAGAAGACGCGCGTGCCCTTGTCGTAGTGGGTCCAGATGCTGGTCGAGGTGACGCCGGTGATGTACGCGCGCACGACCATCTCGACCGGAAGCGGATCGCACTCGACGCCTACCATGACGCTCGGGTCCGGCACGTCGATGACGTGGTTCGGGACGATGCCTTTGGTTTCCTCGAACCACCAGGCCGCCAAGCCGTTGAGCACTTGCCCCTTGTAGGGAAGCGTTCCGAGAACGCGATCGAATGCGCTGATACGATCGGTCACGACGATGTAGCGCTTGCCGTCCGCGATGTAGCAATCGCGAACCTTGCCCTCGTACTTGCTACCGAGCGACTCGAAGTTGGTTCCGTCCAGGGTCCGTGCGAGGCCCTGGTGCAGCGTCTCTGGTGCGACCGTCATCTCAAGCTCCTTCCAGCACACGATCGATGATCGTATCCACATGGGCGAGCGCGTGGTTCAAGTCGAACTCGCGATCGATTTCATCGGCGGACAGCCTCGCCCGAATGTCCGGGTCCTCTTGTAGATTTGCCCGGAACTCGCCTTCCCCTTCGAAGGCTTTCATTGCGTTTCGTTGAACGAGCACATAGGCGTCCTGACGCCCGAGGCCGGTCCCGACCAGCGCGAGGAGAATGCCCTCGCTCGCCCAGAGGCCGCCGGTCTGTTCGAGGTTCTGGCGGAGGCGCTCGGGGTAGACGACGAGGTCCGCGATCACACCGCGGACCCGCTCGAGCATGAACGCGAGCGTCGCCGTTGCATCGGGGAGCATCATGCGTTCGGCCGAGGAATGGCTGATGTCGCGCTCGTGCCAGAGCGCCACGTTCTCGAGGCCGGGCACCACCGCTGCGCGAACGACGCGGCCTAGACCGCAGAGGTTCTCGGTGAGTACCGGGTTCCGTTTGTGGGGCATGGCGCTCGAGCCCTTTTGACCCTTCTTGAAATGCTCTTCAGCTTCGCCTACCTCGTTGCGCTGCCAGTGGCGCACATTGGTCGCAAACCGCTCGATGCCGGCGGCGACCACTCCGAGCGCCGAGACGTATGCAGCGTGGCGATCGCGGGCCACCACTTGAGTGGACGCGGTCTCGGGACGGAGACCAATCGATCCGAGGGCCTCGGCTTCGATAGCTGGAGTGAGATGCGCATAGGTTCCAACAGCGCCGGCTATCTTTCCGACCGCGATCTCTTCACGGGCGGCCTCTAGTCGCTTCCGCCCGCGCGCAAGCTCGGCGTAGTGGCCGGCGAGGATCAAGCCGAACGTGACCGGCTCCGCGTGAATGCCGTGGGAACGTCCGATCGCAGGGGTCCGGCGATGCTCTTCGATGCGCACGCGAAGCGCTTCGAGCACCGCGTCCATCCGAAGCAGGAGCTTGTCGGTCGCCTCCACTAGGAGCAGCGCCAAAGACGAATCGAGCACATCGGAAGAGGTCATCCCCCGGTGCAGCCAGCGGGCAGGCTCGCCAGCGAGGCCCTCCACATGCGTTAGGAAGGCGATTACGTCGTGGCGCGTGACTTTCTCGATCTCGTCGATCGCATCGGGATCGAGCTGCTCTCTGAACGCGGCGACCTTGTCGGCGGTCCCAGCAGGAACGATGCCCGCGCCTTCCATGGCGCGGCAGGCTGCGATCTCGATGTCGAACCAGGTCTCGTACTTCCGCTTCTGGGACCAGAGATCTAGAAATTCAGGGGGGGTATAGCGTGGAATCATTGTGGCGCGGCGAAGCTAGCAGACCCGCCGCCCGGGTGCGACCACGACCGGCGATTCGGAGATGGGTCGCGATTAAATGTGGAAGTTCCAGGCCTTGCGGACTTCGATCCGGGGCATGGCATAGCCATCCACGTAGGCGCGGTGCTCTGGGTCGACCATGTACTGCTCGACGTCCTCCATGGAATCGAAGCGGACGACGATGCTGATGTCCCAGCTCGCTTCGGCGGCCGCATCGGCAGGCACGCCAACCGTCACGCTTCGGACATTCTGAAGCGCGCTGAGATCCCGGCGCGTTCGATCGGCAAACTCCGCGCGTGATACCTCGTTGCTGTACTCGTCCTTCAACTTGAAACACACGATTCGTTCGATCATCGCCCTACCCGATCCCTGCCAAGCCGCAGCCAATACCCGCCAGGTGCGGAACCGCTGCGCCGAACATCGCCGCCTCCGTCGAACTAGCGTTCCCGTCCAGGCTGCGCTTGTACACGCCCTGGGCAATCGCAGCTAGGCGGAATATCGAAAACGCCTTGTAGTAGTTCAAGTCCGGCACACCGTCGCGACCGACCTGCTCGCAGTAGCGCGCGACGAAGGCGTCCTCCGTTGGAATGCCCGACGCCTGAAAATCGACACCGGCCAGGCCGCCGATCTTCGGAAGCATCACGTCGTAGAGCATGCAGGTGTAGGCCAGGTCCGACAGCGGATGCCCGAGTGTCGAGAGCTCCCAGTCGATTACGGCGAGCGCGCGCGGCTCCGTCGGATGAAAGATGATGTTGTCGAGGCGGTAGTCGCCGTGAACCAAGGCGGTCGCTTCGTCGTCAGGGATGTTTGCCGGAAGCCAGTCGATCAGCCGGTTCATCGGCTCGACGTCCGCCGTCTGTGAATCGACGTATTGTTTGCTCCAGCGTTTCACCTGCCGCGCTACGTATGCATTGGGGCGGCCATAGTCCGAGAGGCCCGTCGTTTCGAGGTTCACCTTGTGAATCGCCGCGAGGACCCTGGCGAGCTCTTCGTAGATCGCTCGCCG
>JBLYYU010000215.1:0-3355 GCA_048550275.1 Polyangiales bacterium | reverse complement strand
GCCGTGCGAGCCAGGAAATACGGCGCGGAGGGCATCGGCCTTTGCCGAACCGAGCACATGTTCTTCCAGCCCGACCGCTTGCCCACGGTTCAGCGGATGATCACCACGCGCTCGCCCGCCGAGCGCCGCGAAGCGGTCGATGCGCTTCTCCCCTTCCAGCGAGCGGATTTCGCCGGCCTATTCAAGGCGATGGACGGCCTGCCCGTCATCATCCGTCTCATCGACCCACCGCTTCACGAGTTCCTTCCGAGCTTCGAGGAGCTGACGCGCGAGCTGGCGGACCTCCAAATCCGAATCACCAGCGCCCGCACCCTCGCGGAGGTCGAAGAAATCACCGGTAAGCTTTTGGAAACACAGGCGATGCTCGGCAGGGTGACCTCTTTGAAAGAGTCGAACCCAATGCTGGGTCTTCGCGGCGTGCGGCTCGGAATTCTCATTCCGGAGCTGACGCGAATGCAGGTGAGGGCCGTCTTTGAGGCCGCTTGCGAGGTGACTCGTGACGGCTGCAAGGCCATGCCCGAAATCATGATTCCGCTCACCAGCCACGTGAACGAGCTCCGCCGTCAGCGGCAGGTGCTCGAGGCCGAGGCCAAGAAGGTGATGGAAGAGCAGGGCGTCGAGGTGAAGTATCAGTTCGGCACTATGATCGAGGTGCCGCGTGCCGCACTCACGGCCGACCAAATCGCCGAATACGCCGAGTTCCTCTCGTTTGGCACCAACGACCTGACCCAGACGACCTTCGCGATGAGTCGTGACGACGCCGAGTCGGGCTTCCTGATGCGCTATCTCGCGGATGGGATTCTCCCGGCCAACCCCTTCGCCACCGTAGACGAGGACGGCGTTGGCAAAATCATGAGCCTGGCGGTCGCCGGGGCGCGCAGCGCGCGTCCGAACATCGAGACAGGTGTCTGTGGCGAGCACGGAGGCGACCCCGCTTCGATCGGGATCTTCGACCGCCTCGGCCTCGACTACGTGAGCTGCTCGCCGTATCGGGTGCCCATCGCCCGATTGTCTGCGGCGCAATCCGCACTGCGGGCGAAAAAGGACTAGCGACCTCTGCGCCGCGGAGTCGACGTCCGGCGCTACTCCGCGGTAACGATCCCAGCCGAGAGCATCGCTTCGACTTCGGCCTCCGAGTAGCCGGCTTCCGTCAGGACCTGCCGGCTGTGCTCTCCCGCGCGCGGCACGGGTAGGCGGAGCCCGAATCGGCTCCCATCCATTTCGAGGGGGAGCGCGGGGAGCTTCGTCTTCGTCCCCTTCCGCGCGCCGTCGGTCACCGTGAACGGCAAGAGACCGCCGCCGGCGTTGAGGTGCGGATCGTCGAAGAGTTCATCGGGCCGCGTGATTGGAGCAAAGGGCAGCCCGCTCGCGTCGAGCTTCTCCATGAGCTCGGCCTTGGTGTAGCTCCGAAAGACATCTTTGATCAGCGGGAGCAGCCGATCTTTTTCGGCGGCTCGTCCATCATTGGTCTTCAGTGACTCGTCGGCGGCCAAGTCGTCCAAGCCGAAGGCGTCGCAGAGGATCTCCCATTGCTTGTCGCTCACGATCCCGACGAACACCAGGTCGTCGTCCTTGGTTTCGAACGGTTGGTAAATTGCCCAGGCCGAAATGCGCGCCGGCATCGGGTCAGCGGCTTCGCCCGTCACCGCGTATTGCGCCATGTGCTGGCCCACCAGGAAGACAGCGCTCTCGAAGAGCGACGCGATCACCTTTTGCCCTTCGCCCGTCTTCTGCCGCTGAAGCAGCGCGCCCAGCACACCGAGCGCGCCAAACATGCCGCCCTGCACGTCGATCACGGAAGCACCCGCGCGCAGGGGCCGGCCGGGCGGCCCGGTCATGTACGCGAGGCCGCCCATCATCTGCGCGACTTCGTCCATTGCAGTGCGCTCTTCATACGGGCCGGCGAGGAATCCCTTCTCGGAACAATAGATCAGGCCCTTGTTGCGTTTGCGCAGCGCTTCGTAGCCGAAGCCAAGCCGATCCATCGTTCCAGGCCGGAAGTTCTCGACGATGACGTCTGCCGCGTCGACGAGCCGATATACGGCAGCCTTTCCCTCGGCGGATTTCAGGTCGACGCACAAAGACCGCTTATTGCGGTTGTACGTCGGGAAGTATCCCGCGCCGGACCCAGGCAGACCTCGGGTCTTGTCGCCATGCGGTGGCTCGAGCTTGATCACATCGGCGCCCATGTCGGCGAGCACCAGCCCGGCGGCAGGCCCCATCACCATGTGCGTGAACTCGACGACACGGATGCCGGCTAGTGGCAGAGCGTTTTCAGCAGCCATCTTCGCGCCTAGGGCTTGTATTTCTTGTCGAACTTCACCGCGCCTTTTGGAAGTTGCCGCAGCATCTTCTTCTGAGCCGCCCGCTTGGCCTTCTCGCCGGTAACGCCGCGCATCTTCTCGTCGAAGTTCAGGCTCGTGAACGAAGCGCGAGTCGTTTTCACTTCGCCGACGGTCTTCTGCCCGAACGTGTACACTTGGCGGAACTCGTCGAGACCGGCCGACTGACCGTAGACGGTCGGCAAGGTGTAGAAAATCGCGAACATCATCGCGTCGGTGACCACTTTGGGCGGCGACTCGGCATCGACCTGCGGGGAAACCTCCAAGGGAAGTGTCATCTGGATGACCCCGTCCACGTCTTCGACCGTTCGAGCACGGGTGATGCCCATGATCTCACCCACCAAGGGGTTCACTTCGACGGGCGGATCGGCGGCCTCCGCCGGTTCCACGGTATCGGGCTTCGTGCCATCTTCGGGGGCAGCCTCTACGACTTCTACGGGGGCATCGGCAGGCTCGGTCTTGGCGGGCTCCTTCTGGCTTTGGCAGCCAGCCACCGCGAACACTCCGATCAACAACGCGACAATTCTCATGAAACTACTCACTCCGTACCTCCTCGGGCCGACCGCATGTGCCGCTCCGAAACGGCATCAATCGCTCGCATGCAACTTATCTTAGCGTAGACTTCTGCCGATGCTGGTTCTTTCCAAAGCGCGCGGGGCGTTTCTCGGGGTCTTGCTCTGTATTTGGGGCTGTGCGTCGAGTCAGGTGGCCTCGTCGGAGACCGCGAGCCCCCCGGCCCCGGAGAGCACCGAACCCAGCGTCCATCCGGGAATCAACGATCACTACTTCCGCCCGGACGGGCCCGAACGGTACACGCGAATCCTCGAATCCGAGACCCGCGAAATCGTTCAACGAAGTGACGACATCGTCGCCGCGATTGGCCTCAAAAAGGGTGCCGACGTCGCCGATATCGGTGCGGGCACGGGCCTGCTCACCTGGAAGATCGCCGAGGCGGTCGGAAAGCGCGGGCACGTTTACGCCGTGGACATCGTGCCTGAGTTTCTCGATACGAT
>JBLYYU010000214.1:0-6394 GCA_048550275.1 Polyangiales bacterium | reverse complement strand
TCAGGAGCCAAATATCTCGAGATCGAGCTCCCGTGGGTTTCGCTCAAGCTCGTGCGGATTTACGAGTTCACGTTTCCGCCAGAGCTCAGCGACGAGGAACTGGCGGCGTTCGCCGCGGCACGGGAGGCCTGGGCGGAGCATGCGCAGTACCCCGTAGCATGGGTCGCGGAGCTCTCGAACCTGCGGAAGGCGAGCTCCAAACAAAGAAGGATGTTTGCGGAGCACCTCAAACGTTTCGAGGCGCACGACGTGGCTTGGAACGGCGGCTCTGCGCTCGTCGTTCCAAGAGCATGGCTGCGCGGCTTGGTCACCGCCGTGTTCTGGATCTCTCCGCCCAAGTTCCCGCACCAGGCGTTCGCTAGGCGAACCGATGCTCTCGAGTGGGCGCAGATGCAGCTCGACGCCAAGGTCTCGGAGCGCCATTCGGAGCCACCGACACGGGCAACCGGATGACGAGCTGGTATACCGGAGACCCTACCTACGACACGGTGCTGAGCTTGGCGTTCGGTCTCGTCGTCCTGGTGTTCATCGGCGCGGCCTTCATGAAGAGCCCGTACGGTCGCTTCGCGTCCGACAAATGGGGGCTGAACCTCAGCCCGCGCCTCGGCTGGTTCCTGATGGAGCTGCCCGCGATGCTCAGCTTCCTCTTCTTCTATTTCCAAGGCCGTAATCGGTTCGAGCTCGCGCCGCTGTTCTTCCTCTTCGTCTGGGTCGTGCACTACGGAAACCGCGGCTTCGTCTTCCCGTACCTCATCCGAAGCCCAAAGGGCGCGACGGCGTCTTTCAGCATCACGATCGTGGTCATGGGCTGGCTCGTGACGAGCTTGCACGGCTACCTGAACGCCGCATTCATCAGCGACCTGAGCACGCAATTCACCGTCGATTGGTTTACCGACCCGCGCTTCATCATCGGAATCAGCATCTACTACGCCTCGTTCGTGCTCAACATCCACTCGGACGCAATCGTCCGAAACCTCCGGAGCATCGACGAGATCGAACGCGGAGAGAAAGCCTACCGAATCCCGCGGGGCGGCCTGTTTCGCTTCATCTCCAACCCTTCGTATTTCACCGAAATCTTGGCATTCACCGGGTTCGCGATCGCTACCTGGTCACTTGGCGCGACCTTCATCCTGCTGATCACCATCGCCAATCTCGTCCCGCGCGCCTTCCAGACCCACCGCTGGTACAAAGAGAAGTTCCCGGACTATCCGCAGGAACGGCGCGTATTGATCCCGTTTGTTCTCTAGAGGCTGATCCCGTACGCTCGGTGGCTCATGCGGGCAGTCCGTGGCATCGGCATCTCGTTGGTCGTCTTGGCCGGAGCCCTGCTCGCGCTGGCTCTCTGGGCAGCGCCGGCATCGGCTCCCAAAGAGCTCCTCTTCGTGGGCGGCGACATCGTGACCATGGCCGAACCTCCGCAGGTCGAAGCCATGTGGGTTCGCTCTGGCCGAATCGAGAAGCTCGGCACCGAGGCCGAGGTTCGCGCGGCGGCAGGGGCCAAGGCGAGGGTCGTGGATCTCGAAGGCGCGACGTTGATGCCGGGCTTCATCGAGCCGCACACTCACCCGCTTGCCACTGCAATGTTGGGCGCCGCCATCGACGTGAGCGGGTTCGAGCACGACTCGAGAGAAGAGATGATGGACACCCTGCGTGATGCGCTCGGCGGCTTTCTGCCTCAGCCCTGGATCATCGCCTTCGGCTGGGATCCGATCATGGTGCCCAACCTCGAGCCACCGACCTTGGCCGAGCTCGATGAGCTTTCGCCGGACAAGCCGTTCGTCATCCTGACCCAGGCGATGCACGAGGCGTTCGCAAACAGCGCGGCGCTTCGTGATGCGGGGATTGGTCGCGACACGGAGGACCCGCCCGGTGGCTCGTTCGGACGCGACGAGGCCGGCGAGCTCACGGGGGCTGTTCTCGAGGTCAACGCGATCGATTACCTGCTCCGGGCACTGCCCACGCTTCCGCCGGCCGTGACTGCGCTCATGTTGAGATTGCAACTGGGTGGCTATGCACGCGGGGGGTTCACGACCATTGGCGTTCTTGGCACGGTCGGACGCGCTGAAGATCCGGTCGGCATCTTGAAGAACCTGGGGGACGATCCGCACGTACCGGTTCGCACGGTGGTCTATGGCCTGCCGAAGCAACTCGACTCTAGCGCCAAGCCGCCGCCCGACCCCAGCGCTCGCTTCGCGCTTCGCGGAGTGAAATTCTGGATGGACGGCTCACCGTATACCGGCGGCGCTGCATTTGCGGAGCCCTACGCGGATACCGAGCTGACGCGCGAGCGCTTGCATCTGCCTCCGGGGCACATGGGGCCGCTCAACTACGAGCTCGACGAGTTCACCGAAGCGTTTGGGCGTTTTCATCGCGCGGGCTACCACGTCTCGGTTCACACCCAGGGCGAACGCGCGATCGACATCGTCCTCGACGCCGCGGATTCCGTTTTGCGGGATAGCCCCTGGCCCGACCACCGTCACCGCTTGGAACACAATGCTCTCATCACCCAGGAGCAAATCGCGCGAGCGAAAGCGCTCGGCTTCGAGCTCAGCTTCTTCACGGAGCACATCTACTACTACGGCGATCGCCTGCGCGAGCTCGTCGGCGACCGGGTCGACCGGTACATGCCAGTGGGCTCGGCCTTTCGTCAGGGACACCGGGCAACCATCCACAGCGACAACCCGATGACCCCGATCGGGCCGCTTCGAGTCATGCGGAATGCGATGCTTCGACTGCCCCGAAAGGGAGGAGAAGCCATGGCGCCCGCGGAACGACTCAGTCGAGAGCAAGCGCTTCAGGCGATGACGACGAACGCCGCGCGGCAACTCGGTGTCGAGGAGCACCGCGGGTCCCTCGAACCGGGAAAGTCGGCTGACATGGTTCTTCTCTCGCAAAACCCGCTCGAAGTCGCGCCCGAGGACTTTGCCGAGATCCGGGTCTGGGGCACTTGGATCGCCGGCCAGCCGGTAGACACACGACGGGCGTCTCGACCGAACCTCAGGCTCGGCCTACGCGCGTTGGGTCAACTGCTGACGAGGTAGTCCCGACGGCGAGCGCCTTCAGTGCGCGTCGTAGTGCTTGCCGTCGACGACGAGACGGTCGGTCGTGGTGTCGATCCGGGCGTGCTTGATCATGAGCTTGCCGGCGGCGAGAGCGTCGCGGATGGTCGGCCTTGCCATGAACTCTTCGACCCGTTGCGCGCGTTCGTCCATCAGGGAGATCAGCGCCGGAAACCTCTCGCGGAGCGCCGGGTCGGCGGCCGCTCCTTCGGCGGCACAGTCGGTGTGGGTGGTGAGAACGATGACCTTCACCCCGTTGATGACCGCGAGCTCGAGCATTTCCTGCTCGGCCGGAGAGAGCACCGAGCCAGCCGTGCGCACGACGTAGTAGTAGTGGCGCGTGTCACCCACGAGCTCGCTCACATCGATGCGCCCGTCCATGCATGCGAGGACGGCGACTACGGGATGCCGCGGGGTCCTCGGGAACAGTCCTCGAACGCCGGCGGCCAGCTCGTTTTGTCGTTCGAGCTCCTCCCAGATTTGTTCCGGTGTGATCGACTCATCGTGCACGAAGTCGAACCGGGCGAGCCGGTCTTGGAGCCGGAAACCGAGGTTGATGAGTCCGCCGCCCAGCATGAACTCGGCGCGCGGGCTCAGCAGGACGGCCAGGACCGAGGCCCCGAGCAGCAGTCCGATCCCGATCAGCGCGGCTTTGGTCTTCGTCACCTGCGCCAAGATGCCATTCAGCCGGAGAATCTTCGAATTATTTCGAACGGCTCGGCGCGGATTCTTCCGGCCCGACCGCGAACATCAATCCGACGCCCGTAATCGGCTGCGTCGCGTAGACCCTGCCCTCGTAGACCAGGCTGGTCTTGCTCGTGCCAATCCCGTCGGTGTGCTCCTTGGGCATGAACAGATCTGCGCGCAGGCCAGCGACGAGCCCGAACATTTCGAGACCGACGAGCATTCGATCGAGGAGCTTGTTCATGCTTCCGCCCAGGGGCACGAGCATCTTGGCTTCGTCGATCTGGTCGGCCGTGCCGAGCACTTCTAACATGAACGCTGGGTGTGATGTTCGGTTGCAGCGGGTTCGATTGCGACCGTTCACGACGTCCTGGCTGAGCTCGCTCTCACAGCGGTCGTAGAGCGGCTGGAGCGTCGAAGCCGCGATGGGCGTACCGTCAGCCGTTGCCGACTTTCCGTCGTCCCGGACCCAGAGCGCCACGCCGACGAGAACCACACAGAGAAGAACTGCGGTTCCGGCGAGCGCGGCGACACTGGGCCCCTGCGACTTCTTCGGCTCCATCAGGATTCACCGGTGTCGTTAGTTGACGACCTCGGTTGCGGCTGCCTTACCAGCTTCCTTGCCGCCCTCTTTGGCGCCTTCTTTCGCGCCCTCTTCCATGCCCGTCTCGACGCCTTCTTGAACGCCGGCCGTGGCTCCGGCCTCTGCGCCGGCGGTTGCTTCCTGTGCCGCGGGGCTCGAGTCGTCCTTGCACGCAGCCGAGAGGCTGAGTGCGAGCATGGCGGTTCCGATGACCAAGTACTTGAGAATTGAGCTCATTTTTACGTTTCCCTCCAGTTTGATTGGGGCGAAGACTACCAAAACTCGCCCGGCTACGATACTTCTGCGTGTTCTATGAAAGCGCTTGGAACCGTCGATACTAGCTTTTTGCTGGCCGAGGACCGCCAGATGCCCATGCATACGGGCGGCCTCATGCTGTTTAGCTACCCCGAGGGGGCCCACGAAGCCTGGCTTCACGAGACCTTCTCGGCAAACGACGATCCGGATGCGGTCCAGTATCCGTTCAATCAGAAGCTCGCCTGGCCGCTTCGCCGGCTGGGGCTCCCCCACTGGGTCGCCGACCATGCTCTCGACACCCATTACCACGTGCGTCATTCGGCTCTCCCGAAGCCGGGTCGCTATCGGGAGATGTTCTCGCTGGTGTCCCGGCTTCACAGCACTCGCCTGCACCGTGATCGGCCGCTTTGGGAGGCGCACATCATCGAGGGGGTCGAAGACAATCGCTTCGCCCTCTACATGAAGACACATCATTCGATGATCGATGGCGTTGGCGCCATGCGGATGTTGCGTGCCTGCCTCAGCCCTGATCCCGAGGAGCGCAACATGCCCGCGCCGTGGAACATGCCACGGGCCCGGGGACAGTCGCGAGCGCCCGAGGCCCCCCGGAGCGCGTTGGCTGCAACCGCCGGTGCGATGGGCGGGGTTCTCAAGTTCGCGGCGGCCGTGCGCCATCGGGACAAGCACGGAATGATCGCCCCTTTCCAAACCCCGCAGACGATTCTCAACGGGCGGGTAACGGGCTCGAGACGGCTCGTCGCGCAGTCCTGGCCATTGCAACGCATCAAGACCGTGGCGAAGGCGCTCGATGCGACCGTCAATGACATCGTACTGGCGATGTCGGGTGGCGCCCTGAGGCGATACCTGATCGATCAGAACGCCCTCCCCGAGCAACCTCTCACGGCGATGACCCCGGTCTCGTTCCGGCCCGCAGACGCCGACATCGAAGGGAACTCGTTCTCTGTCCTGTTCGCGACCTTGGCGACCGAGCTGGGTGACCCGCTCGACCGGCTCCGCGCCATTCAGCGCTCGATGGGCGAGGCGAAGCGCTTGCTCAAGGGGATGAACAGCGCGGAAATCCCAATCTTCACTAGCGTGGTCGCCCTCCCGGTTCTGGTCCCGCATCTGCTACGCATTTCGGGGCGGACTCGCCCGACGTTCAACGTGACCGTTTCGAACGTCCCCGGGCCGCAGGAACCCCTGTACTGGAACGGCGCGGCGCTCGAAGGGATGTATCCCTTGTCGATTGTGAGCCACGGGCAGGCATTGAACATCACGGTGACGAGCTGCGGGGCGAGCCTCGACTTCGGAATCGTTGCCTGCCGCCGCTCGGTCCCCAGCGCTCAACGCCTGATCGACCACCTCGACGAAGCCCTGGTCGAGCTCGAGCGCAAGGCTTCGCTCCGCTAGGGCTGGCCGGGCTAGGTCACTCGAAGCACTCCCAGACGTCGTTGCCCAGGTCGACGCAGTCGAGAGGAACCTCGGTCCCCGCCGAAGCGGACTCGACCCATTGAATCTTGGGCGCGACCAACGTGCCGTAGAACACGAGCCGGCTGAAGCTCTCGCCGCTGAACACCGCGAAGGCGCAAGGTTCGCCGTCTAGATCGAACATCAACGGAGCGCCCGAGTCGCCGTCGCAAAGCGCATCCTTTCGGCCATCGAGCTCGACGAAAAGCGCCCCGCCGATGAGCGGCCCATTGAACGTTCGAAACACGAAGTCGTCGTAACGCTTCATCGATCCGAGCTCCGCACTGCACAGGCCACCATCTGTGAGCGGCATCCGACCGTATCCGACGCTGTAAATGGTTTCGTC
>JBLYYU010000213.1:0-3048 GCA_048550275.1 Polyangiales bacterium | reverse complement strand
GTGCCACCCCGATCAGCACAGCACCCAGGAGCAGCAGTCCAACGATAGGAGCGTCCAACGGCCACCCAGCGACGTGGTTGATGCCGTAAACGACCGTCGCAACGACCTGCCACAACGGGTGAAACCCGTTCGTAGGGTGCTCCCCGTCAAAGGATACGACGCCGTGCTCGATGACGTTTCGCGCGACCGTCAGATAGTAAAAGGTGTCGGGCGAAGCGAGCGCAAACTTCCCCTGACGGCCCGCAGCGATCAGCCAGAAGACCACGCCCCCGAGCAAGACCAACACGGATAGAACGACGCCAAGACGCGCGCGCCGATCGAGCCTTCTCATTGAGTCAAACACCCGCGGACGTTCATAGCATACCAGTGCCAGTGCCAGTGTCAGTGCCAGTGCCAGTGCCAGTGCCAGCGCCAGCGCCAGTGCCAGCGCCAGTGACAGCGCCAGCGCCAGCGCCAGTGCCAGCGTCAGCGCCAGCGCCAGTGCCAGCGTCAGCGCCGGCGACTAAACGTGCGCGACGTTCTCAGCCGTCCCGACGTTGTCCGTCGACGGCTCGATCGCGGCTGGCAAATGCTTCGGCTCGATCAGACTCATCGCACGTTCAGCAAGCGTCGTGATCGTCAGCGACGGGTTCACCCCGGGGTTCGCGGAGATCGCCGAGCCGTCGATGACGTACAATCCCGGGTAGTTGAAAACCTCGTGGTTCTCGTCGATGACGCCGTTCTCGGCCGAGTCGCCCATGCAGGCGCCACCCAAGATGTGAGCCGTCGACGGAACACCCAAGAGTGTTTCCGTCATCAAGGTCGTCGTGACGCCGTCGACCTTGTCGGCGAACCTCTCGGCGAGGTCGGTCGCTTCTTCCATGAATGCGGACGGAGCCTGGCTTGGGTCGTCGACCTTGGTGACCAGCGAGCGCTGGTACCCGGTTCGCCATTCCCGGCCGAGCCTCATGCGGAGCGTCCCTTCGAGGGTGCGCATGTAAAGGAGAACCTGGCTGTGTTTGGCGAGGTCGCTGACGAAGAGCGCGCGGAGCCAGCGGCCCGGCTGCCGAAGGAAGGCCCTGAAGCCGCCCCAGATGCGGGAGAGCACGGTGGGGCCTGGCGCGTGTGGCGCGAGCAAAGTGCGGAAGAAGCCCGAGCCGGAGCCGTAGCGGACAGGTTCCATGTGGCTGTGTTCGTCGGTGTGGAGGATCGACGTGATGGCGACGCCCTTACTGAGGTTGGTGCCCTTCTTCGGCGTGAGCACGGCGATGAGCGATTCGCTGTTGGAGCGGACGAAGTCGCCGACGCGGTCGGAGAGGCGTGGGAGGCCGGCGGGGTCTTCCTTCATTTGGAGGAGAAGCGGCATGGTGCCCATGACGCCGCCCGAGAGGATGACGCGATCGGCGGTGACGGCGTCGACCGGGCCCTTGCTGAAGGTCGGCTTGGTTTCGACGCGGTAGCCGCCGCCGTCTTGGGGACGGATCGCCGTGACCTGAGTCTCTGCGCGGACTTCGGCGCCGTGCTTCTCGGCGAAGTAGAGGTAGTTCTTGACCAGGGTGTTCTTGGCGCCGATGCGGCAGCCGGTCATGCAGGCGCCGCAGAAGTTGCAGCCGGTTCGGTCCGGGCCGTTGCCGTCGAAGTAGGGGTCGGGGACCTTCTTGTTGGGCTCGCCGAAGTAGACCGCGACCTCGGTTGGGTGCATGTGCTCCTCGCGGCCGATGTCCTTGGCGATTTCACGCATGACCACGTCGCCCTTGGTCACGAGCGGGTTGGGCGTGGCGCCGAGCATCCGCTTGGCCGTGGCGTAGTGCGGAGCGAGCTCCGTCTCCCAATCCCTGAGAGCGCCCCAAGACCCGCCTTGAAAGAACGGCGACTTCGGAGTGGGCAGGGTGTTCGCGTAGACCAGCGAGCCGCCGCCGACGCCCACGCCGTGAAGCACCGTCATGTGCTTCATGAAGGACATCTGAAAAATGCCCTTGAGCCCGACCACGGGGTTCCACATCCAGCGCTTCAGATCCCAGTTGTTCTTTGGGAAGTCCTCGTCTTGGAAGCGGCGGCCCTTTTCGATGACGAGGACCTTGTAGCCTTTTTCCGTGAGCCGGTGTGCGGAGACGCTTCCGCCGAAACCCGACCCGATGATGACCCAGTCGAAGTGCTGCTCGCTCATGGCCGTACTGTACGACGCCGGCGAAGTGAGATCGAGCGGACGTTGAGCTAGTCTCGAACCGCGGCAGCCAGTACGGGCGCAGCCAGAGCACAGGAAAAGCAGAGCACTTGAGCGGGGAAACGCGAAAATCTCGGGAGGGGGCCCTTCGGACGGCCTTGCTGCTTCTCATTCCGTTTCTGGGCGTTCTGGGGATGGTCTATCTGCTCCGGGGCGGGTACGTCCCTGCGCGCTATTTGCCGTTCGCGTCGATCGAGCTCGATCAGCCGGGGTTTGTGCTTTTCAACGACTGGAGGCTGGCGTCGCTTCGTCGGGATCGAGAAGCTTGCTTGGAGGTTTTCGATCGCCCCGACGTCGAGGTCGAGCTCGTCGAAGACCGGGCGCTGGTCGACGGTTGCGGTTGGGAAAACGCGGTTCGCATCAAGCGGGTCGGCGGGGTGGCGATCTCGCCGACGGTGCTGACTTGCCCGGCGGCTGCGGCGTTCGCGAGCTGGGTCATGAACGAGGTGCAGCCTGCGGCTCGTGAACACCTCAAGCAACGCGTCGCGGGAATTTCACATTTTGGGAGCTACGCGTGTCGCAACATGCGCACGGGCGGCCGCTTGGGCTCGAATCGCCGGAGCGAGCACGCCACGGCGGACGCGATCGACGTCTCGGCGTTCAAGCTCGAAGACGGCACGAAGCTGAGCGTGCTTCGCGATTGGGAGGGTTCGGGCGAGGAGTCTCGGTTCTTGCGAACGGTTCACCGAGGTGCGTGTCGTTACTTTCGGGTGGTGCTCGGGCCCGAGGCGAACGCGCTCCACCGGAACCACTTCCACTTCGACCGGGGCTGGCTCTGGAGTTGCCGCTAGCGCGCCGAGGCTAGCTGCCGGCGCCGCCGATCGAGCGTTGCATGCCGACCAGGG
>JBLYYU010000212.1:0-4477 GCA_048550275.1 Polyangiales bacterium | reverse complement strand
TTGGCGATGGTGAAGGCGACGGACGAGAGCTCGCTATCGGTGCCTTTGGTGATGAGGACGACTAGATTTCGGCTTTCTTCGGACATTGGCTTCTCCAGGTTTCTGTGTTGATTGCGGCGGGTTTCGGAAGGTTTGATTAGGGCTTCACGGCGACGAGCGAGATGCTCTGCACTTCGTACTTGCTGGTCGCACCGTTGGCTTGGTCGCTGATGAATCGGTACTGGGGGTTCGGCTGCACGACCTCGATCTCGAGGCCGGCGTCGACGATGGCCTGCTGGTAGGCCTGGCGGTGCATGGCGCCTCCGATGCAGGCGGCCCAGAGCGTCGCGTTGCAGACGATGCCTTGGGGGAGCTCGACACCGGTGACGATGTCGCTCAGGGCGAGGCGGCCGCCGTGCTTGAGCACGCGCGCCGCTTCTTTGAAGGTGCGGTCCTTCTCGGCGACTAGATTGATGACGCCGTTGCTGATCACCGCGTCGAAGCTCTCGTCTTCGAAGGGGAGCTGGTCGATGTAGCCCTTGACGTACTCGATGTTCGAGAAGCCGCCGGCCTGGCGAAGCTCGGCTGCCTTTTCGAGTTGCGCGTCGGTCATGTCGACGCCTACGACGCTGCCGGTCGAGCCGACCTTGAGCGACGCCACGAAGGAGTCGAGGCCGCTTCCACTGCCGAGGTCGAGAACTCGCTCTCCGGAACGAAGCGCGGCGAGATCGAAGTGGTGACCGACGCCGGCGAAGGAATCGATCGACGGGGTCGGGACCCGGTCGAGGTCGTAGGGGGCGTAGCCGAGACGCTCGGCGAGGGCGCGGCCCATCTCGAAGTGAAACTCTCCGTGCGGGTCGTGCGCGACGCGCTCGTACATGTCTTTGACTTTGTTTTCCAGGACCTGTGTATCGACGGTGTTCATGGCTGCTCCTCTGTGTGGACGTTGATGGAGGAGGGTTTTGCAACCGCCGTGCCAGCCCGGGTGGACGCCGTCCGACGAGCGGTTTCAGGGACAAATGCCTGCGAATGCGCTTCGGAAAGCCAGCCTCATATCCTTTTGGACATGTCTCTTTGGATATGAAGCGCCTCGGCTTATGTCCCTTTCTGTATTATCGGTTCGTCATGACCGTGGCCCGCGTTCTCGTCGTCGATGACGACCCAGCGATTCGCAAGATCATCACCGACCGCATGCGCGCGCAGGGCCACGAGGTCGAAGGGGCCGCAGACGGTGAGGCGGCTCTCGAAGCGGTCGAGAGCTTCGACCCCGACCTCATGCTGCTCGACATGAAGATGCCCAAGATGGACGGTTTCGAGGTGCTCGAAGCCCTGCGTCGGATCGAGTCGCCGCCCGAAGTCGTGATGATCACCGCCCACGGAAACATCGAGCGCGCGGTGCGCGCGATTCGAACCGGCGCTGCGGATTTCATCGTCAAGCCGTTCGAAGCCGCGCATCTCGATCACACCGTTGCGCGAGTGCTCGAAGCGCTTGGGCTTCGGCAGCGGCTCGAACAGCTCCAGAACGAGGTGTCCGATCGTCACACCCTGGTTCGCGGGAGCTCCAAGGCCATGAAGGACGCGCTAGCGATCGCCGGTCGCGCGGCGGCCAGCAATGCGACCGTGCTCTTGCTGGGGGAAAGCGGGAGCGGCAAGGAAGTGATGGCCCGATACATCCATCGGAAGAGCCCACGCGCCGACGCTCCGTTCATTGCGCTCAACTGTGCGACGCTGACGGGCGACCTGCTCGAGAGCGAGCTCTTCGGACACGAAAAGGGAGCCTTCACCGGGGCGCACAAATCGAAGCCGGGGAGCATCGAGCTCGCCGAAGGGGGGACGCTCTTTCTCGACGAAGTTGGTGAGCTCGACACCGGCGTTCAGGCGAAGCTCCTTCGGGTCCTGCAGGAGCGGCAGTTTCAACGGGTGGGCGGGACGAAGACTCTCGATTCGGACATCCGGATCGTCTCCGCGACCAACCGCGACCTTCGTAAGGCCGTGGACGAGGCCGGATTTCGCGAGGACCTCTTCTATCGGCTCAACGTCGTATCGGTGAAGGTGCCGCCCCTCCGGGATAGGGCCGAGGACTTGGACGCGCTCGTCGAGCATGCACTCGCACGGTACGGCGGGGAGCTCGGCCGCGGACCGCTGACGATTTCCGATGAAGCCTGGACGCTTCTGCGTGCGCATTCATGGCCCGGAAACGTGCGCGAGCTCAACAACGTGCTCGAGCGTGCGGCTGTGCTCGCCCCCGACGAGCGGATCGAGGTGGACGATTTGCCGGAGGAGCTGCGCGAGCTCGAGACCCGGCCGGAACCAGATGCGAGCGCGGTGTTCACGATCGGCTCGGACACCGAAGACATGCGTTCGTACCGCGACGCCGTCCTCGAGGCGAAGCGCGGGATCATCCGGCGCGCACTCGAAAAGACCGGTGGACACCAGACCAAGGCAGCGGAGCTTCTTGGCGTCCGGCAGCCCTACCTCGCACGCCTGATCAAGAATCTTGGAGTGCCAAAGCCGTAAGGTCGCGGCAGTCGCTTGGCAGCATCACGACGAACGCGCTGCCTTTGCCCTTTTCGCTGCGGACCGAGATGTCGCCCCCGTGCAGGCGGACCAGCTCGCGCGAGATCGAGAGGCCGAGGCCGGAGCCGCTTCGCTGGTGGCTCGAGCGGTAGTAGCGGTCGAAGACGTGCTCGAGCTCGGCGGGCGACATGCCTACGCCGGTGTCGGTGACGCTGATTTCGACGGTCTGCTCGACGGGCTTGACCGAGACTGAAACATGGCCGCCTGACTCGGTGAACTTCAGGGCGTTGCCGACCAGATTCTCGAGCACGAGCAGAAGCTTGTCCGGATCGACCAAGGCGCCGGCGGGCTCGGTTTCGACGCGGACTTCGATGCCTTGCTCTTCGGCGATCGGGCGAAGCCCGCGAACGACACGCTTCGCGAGCTGATCGATTTCGACCGGCGTCGTTTTGAGCTCCACAGGATCGAGGGAGACCCGCATGGCGTCGACCAGCCAATTGACGATGCCGATCAGATGCTCCGCTTGGTCGCGGACGATCTCGACGTACTCCCGCGCCGAGTCGCTGAGCGGCCCGGCCATGTCCTCGAGCAGGTTCTGCGAGGCGCCTTTGATCGAGGTGAGAGGGGTGCGCAGATCGTGTGCGACGTCTTGCACCATTTCTTCACGGCGATGCGCCGCTTGTTCGAACGCGATCTTGGCGCGCGACAGGGCGATGTTTGCGCAGCTCAACTTGACGCCTCGCTGCGCGGCGAGCTGTTCGAGCTCGAGGTTCCGCTCGTCGAGCTCCTTCAGCTCTTTGGCGAGCGCTTCGAGCTTGACGTCGAGGTCAGTGTTTGTGTCTTCGGCGGCCATGGCGGGCGGCGCGATCCTGGTTGCAATTCCGGGGCGCCTATGGGCAGAGTACGACCTTGCGCAGGCGCTGCAAAGCAAGCGCGCCCCTGGGTATGCAATGAACATCGATCTTCAAGAGCTTCGCGGCTACATCTCCGACATGTACACCGACGTGGCGACGCTGCCGCGCGGGAAGTTTCACTTCCCGACCGGCCGTCCCCTCTTGGAGCTCCTGGGCTATTCGACCGAGCTCTTGGACCAGATCCCGAAGGGCGCCATGGAGTCGTACGCGGGAGTCGGAAATCACTTCGGACTCGAACCCTTGCGTGAGGGCGAGCGAGTCCTCGACCTCGGCTCCGGCGCCGGGACCGATGCGTTCTATGCGGCATTGCAGGTCGGTTCGAGCGGACAGGTCACCGGCGTCGACATGACCGACGCCATGCTCGAAAAAGCGCGCCGCAACCTGGAGTCGAGCTCCCTCTCGAACATGCGCTTCGAACAAGGCTACGCGGAGTCGCTCCCGTTCGACGACGAGAGCTTCGACGTGGTCATCAGCAACGGCGTAATCAACCTCTCGCCCGTCAAAGACACCGTCTTCAAGGAAGTCTTCCGCGTCCTCGCACCGGGAGGCCGACTCATGTTCTCCGACATCGTAACCGGCGTGGAGCTCCCCGACTCGGTCCGCGACAACTGCGCCCTCTGGGCCGAGTGCATCGGCGGCGCCCAGGAATCGCAGCGCTACCTGCGCCTAATCGAAAAAGCCGGCTTCAAAGTCGAGAAGACCAGCCCAAACGAAAACTACGGCTTCACCCAGGACTCCACGCAAGACGCAGCGACGAAGTTTCAGGTGCACAGCATTAGTATTCTGGCGCGGCGGCCGTAACGGGTGCCGCTAGGGCTTCCGGCTTAGGCACCAGGTGATGGCGCAGACCTCGTCGAGCCTCTCGTCGATCTGCGTAGCCTTTTGCGCCTCGATGTAGCCCCAGTCCGAAGCGACGTGGAGGGCAGCCCGAACCTCCTTCGCAGACCCGCAAGCAGTCGAGAACCGCGCCCGCGCATTCCCAGCGTCACTCCCGCGCCCCTCCGCGATATTCAAAACCACACTCTGCGCAGCCCGCCTCAACTGATCGCCCAGCGACTTATCACTCT
>JBLYYU010000211.1:0-2661 GCA_048550275.1 Polyangiales bacterium | reverse complement strand
GCAGGGCATCGGTCGCACGGCGCTCCAAGAAGCGATCGTCGCGTTCTCCAATGCTGACGGCGGCGTGATCTTGGTCGGCGTGGCCGACGACGGCGCGCTGGACGGTAGGCGTTTCGACGACGGCGTCGAGAAGACCTGTGGGAGATCATCTCTGAACGCAGATCCGGCCGCCCGCCGGGGTACGCCTCAGCCGCCGCGCAACGAAATCGATCATCCTTGCCCTGGCCGAGCGCGTCGGTGAGATCACCAACGCACTTGTGCGGACGGAGACCGGCCTTTCGCGGAATGGAGCGCTTTGCTGGCCGAACTCGTCGAGGCCTGCGAACTCGAGCTGCGCGGACAACGACGCGGAGCGCACTACGTCATTCCCCTCATCGACCGACCACTGCCTGAATCTCTGAGCCAGCGCCGCGGCGCTCAAGTCTGAGAGCAGCGCCGTAGCCGCGCGTTTCCGAGCAGACAGCCGCTCGCGCACGTGCCGAGAGAGCGTGGGTCAAGCGGTTCTGGTCGACCGATGTTCTGATCGCCGCTGGCAGGCGTAGGCCGTACCTGGACAAGCGTCGGGGCTCGCTGGTCAACCAGCCGTGCGAACGCTCTGGGGATACGCGCGGAGTCTCGCCTCGCGTGTTGTGGAACCGTTCGGACGCCCGATACTCGGGCGTCCATGGTCATCGACCACGAGTTCGTTCGTTGGAGCGCTCACGGCGTTCTCGTCACGCCGTTCCTGGCGTCTCAGGGGGTGATGCACCGACGGAACCGTCGGATTGGTTGAGCCCCTTCGCGATGAGCCAGACGGCGAAGACCATCTCTTGGACGGCGAATGGCAAGGACATGATCTCCAGGTTCTCGACGTCGAAGGCCTCGAGTGCGCCTTCGATCAGCAGCAAGCCGATTCCGATCAGTCCCCAGGCGGCCAGCCAGCGCGGTACCAGTCGGGCGCGGTAGAGGAGGTAGTTGAGGAGCAGCCCGGCGAGCGCGAAGAACAGCATGATTCCGAGCAGGACGCCCCAGTCGTACACCGCGATGAGCGCATTGCCTGAGATGCGGTAGCTGGCGGCATCGGGGGAGCCTTCGACGTAGTCGCGGCTCAGCGAGACTGCTGCGAGCAATCCGACGACGCCGATGACGAGGACGACGGATTCGACGATCCGTGAGCCGGGATAGAGGCGAGCGAGTAGGGCATTGTGCTGCTTGAAGATGGGGTAGAGCAGGACGGGTATCGCGACGACGGCGATGGCATCGATGAGCAGCAGGACTGCCCCGAGAATGACGCTGTTCTCGCTTGCAGCGACGCTCGCGAGAACGTCGGCATCATCGAGAATCGGGTCCAAGAGGATGAATCCAAGGGAGGAGGACGCTGTCGCCAGAATGAACAGTGCACCGGCGATTCGTTCAGTCCTTCTGGTGTTCACGATGAGTCCGTACGTTGCTCAAGCAAGCCGAAGCCAGTCAGTGCGTAGCTGAGGAATGTCATTCCCAATCGTTGTCCTGCTTCAACGGTGGCTCCGAGCGATGGCGTCCGGTAGGGCCGAAGGTCTGGCCGGATATCGGCAACGCGCCGACAACGACTCCCGACAGACGACAGGATCGAACACCGCCACAACCGCTTCCGACCCGACCGAACTACTTGTCACGATCGCGGCCCATTGGTGCGGGCACTCTCGAAAGAACGCACGGTCGACACCCACACCGCTCGAACCCTGGCTCGCCACCGATCCTCACAACATCCGAAGCCGGAGCGATCAGAATATTCCGACCAGCGGCCGTCGGAGGCGCACATGGCCGGCACACGCAAGCACTCTTGATCGAGAACCGGATCGCGGTCGCACATTTCGGAGCGGTATCGCCCGAGCAGCCGTGCCGATATCGCGCGCCGGTAGAGTCCGCATGTGCGCTCCTACCGTCAGTTGCGGCCGCGGCTTGTAGTGATGCCGCTCTACGGCAACGACATCGCGCGCGGCGACTTCCTGTAGCTGACCGCTGAATCACGTCTCCACGTCCGGAGACGGGAATCTCGCCCAGCAACTCACGAAGGAAGTCACCCCATGCTCTCACTAGAGAACATCGCGACCGCGTACGGCGTGTTGATGTCGCTCGCACCTCTCCTGCAAGCGAAGAAGATCTGGAACCGTCGGTCATCGGCGGACATCTCGATCACCTACCTAGTCGTGCTCGTGGTCGGATTCAGTCTCTACCTCGCGTACGGCCTGTCGATCTCGAATCGGCTCTTGATCATCACCAACTCGGTGTCGATCTTCGCGACCACCGCGACACTCATTCTCGCGGTGGTCCTCCTCGATCGAGCGGGCGCCGGCACGTCGTCCGAGCCGGCTCGCCAGTGATTCGAGGACCGGTAGCGCACCCGCCCGATTCCGACAGCAGCCGAGGCCGCCCATAACCGGCAGGGAGGATCGATCTCAACACCCGTCCGGTATTGCTCGGCTACAGGACCGCTCGGAACAGCGCGCTATCCGGCATTATGCGCACGTTGGCCTGGCACATAGCGACGAGTGTTCGCGAGTCAGATTGCACGCGTCGTGCACGCGTAGCAGCGGTCAACAGCGGGTTCGAGCGGTCACGTCCGGTCGACTCGTTCCCTGCGAATGCCCTGGTAGTGGGCTATCTACCTGCGCCTGCGCGATCTGTTCGCTTTGCTCTTGC